>CANNJG010000004.1 GCA_947504795.1 Legionellaceae bacterium | reverse complement strand
CTGTTGCAAGCGTGAGGGAAGATCCCCAAAAGCGGTATTCACTGAAAAATGATAATGTCTTGCTAATGATTCCAACATCGGAAAATAAAAAGCAGTCCGTTTATCCCAACCACGAATAGCGCCTTCTGCCAAGCTGAGTTGCGGACTGTGGATGACCCGATCCGGGTCAAAATATTGATCCATCCCTAATCCATCACAGTCAGGACAGGCACCGACAGGATTGTTAAACGAGAATAAACGAGGTTCCAGTTCAGATAAACTATAGCCACAAGCGGTACACGCAAATTTTGAGGAAAAGACCTGTTCGGGGAAGGATTGGTCCATAGACGCGACTGAAACCAAGCCACCCGATAAATTTAATGCATTCTCGAATGATTCGCTTAAGCGTTGAGCTAAGTCATCCCGGACTTTAAAGCGATCTATAACGACCTCGATCGTATGTTTTTTTCGTAACGCTAAGGGAGGTGGGTCGTCTAATTCACACAGTTCTCCGTCAATTCTAGCACGGATATAGCCTTTTGCTTGTAATCCTTGCAATAATTGTACATGTTCGCCTTTACGCTCAGCGACGACAGGCGCTAAGATCATGACACGACTCTCTGCAGGGAGGTTTAAGACTTCATCGACCATTTGGCTAATAGTTTTTGCATGTAAGCGGGTATGATGCTGCGGACAACGCGGTTCACCAACGCGAGCAAATAACAAACGTAAATAATCATAAATTTCAGTAATGGTCCCTACTGTCGAGCGCGGATTATGCGACGTTGCTTTTTGTTCTATAGAAATCGCTGGCGATAATCCTTCAATGCTATCGACATCTGGCTTATCCATCATTGACAAAAATTGACGTGCATAGGCTGATAAAGACTCTACATACCGTCGTTGTCCTTCCGCGTATAGGGTATCAAAAGCCAATGAAGACTTGCCTGAACCCGATAATCCGGTAATCACGGTGAGCTGCGAACGTGGGATATCAACGTTTATCGATTTTAAATTATGGGTTCTAGCGCCGCGAATGGCAATGAAGGAAATGGGTTCGGTAGACAAAGTTTTGACCTAACATAAAGCGTATCAGTAGGCTATTTTAATTGTAAATAGCAAAAAATTCAATCAAAATCAGGGTTTAACTCGGGTAAACGCAGTGCAACGCGCAGGAAAGAAAAGAATCAAATTAGTTTTGAAGCGCGATGTATCAGGCGTCTCTCATTATGGGAGGAGGAAAGTTGCACAGCCGAGATTATGTTCTACACTACGAACAGGATGTCATGTTGAAGTGGTCATTTATCATGATTAATCCTATGCGGTACGAGGTCAGTCTTTAGCCCGTTTCTGTGAATCTAACTGAGGAAGCTTAATTATGAAAAAAATTACAACAAACAAAGGGTGTTTCAAGCAAGTCACTGCATAAAATGACCCAACCATTCAAGGAACACTATGGTTTTGGTTTTGAAATTAAAGAGATAGATGGGCCTAAAGTGATTACTCATGGTTGATGGGAACTAAGGCTTAATTGCTAATTATTCTTAAGCCCCCTAATAGCATACATGGTTGTATGCACTGCAATCTTCATCTCTGAAATATCATCTATTTTCCTAAATAAATTTTCCGTTGATCAACAGATAACTTTTCAATTGAATATCTAAGCATGGTGCGCGGCATAGTGTTGGCATATTGCTCAAGAAACCCTATCAAAACGTTTTGATCACGCTTGCCTGCTTCCCGTAACATCCACCCAACCGCTTTATGAATTAAATCATGGCGATCATGACATAATAATTCGGCAAGCTTAATCGTCCATTCTAGTGAATTATGTCGAATGAAATACCAGGTTGCCACAATGGCAACGCGACGTTCCCATATGATGTCTGATTTGGCCAATGTTAAAAGCGGCTCTTTATCACCATGCATGAGGTGCGCACCTACTATCCAGTGAGCGGATGCATCGACGAGATTCCAGTTGTTGATATGAGCTAAATTTTTTATGTAAAACTGGTAGCAGGTTTCTTTATCAAATGGGCCTTTTTGATATTGGTTGACCAAAATAAACAGTGCCAGCATGCGTTTTTCATTAACCGGAGATTCAATCAATGTCTGGATTTCTGGGATGGATAGCGTGTGAAACTCTTTTGCTATGGAACGTAACACAGGGTTACTAACCCCAATGAATTGATCGTGTTCGGCATAATCACCCACGCCTGTTTTAAAAAACCTACTTGTTGTGCTGGGGGAACGTGCCGATAAGTTAAGTTTCGATGTAATCTGTAAAAGGTTGGTCATTATTATTTGCTCCGGCGATATTGTTTTTCATGCTTAATCAACCATTGTTTACGCGCAATACCACCGCCATATCCGCCCAGTTCACCATTACTATTAACGATCCGGTGACATGGGATAACGATAGCAATCTGATTCGCCCCATTTGCATTGGCGACCGCGCGACAAGCGGATGGACTACAAAGCGTCGTGGCCTGCTGAAGGTAACTTCGGGTTTCACCATATGGAATACGACATAGTGCCTCCCAAACGCTTTTTTGGAAAGGACTGCCCAGTAAAAACAGCGGTGTTTTAAATGTCTTCAGCGCTCCATCAAACCAGGCTTTTAATTCTTGTTCAATCGATACAATCGGTGCGGTCGTACCGGGAATAATGGCGGACTTTGTTCGTTGCCGCAGACGCTCAACTTCTCGATCCAGCCCGCGGCGGTCAACAAACTTCAAAAGATACAAGGCATCTTCAGATGCAATAGCAACCATGGGTCCAAGTGGCGTATCTAACCAAGATGCTTTTAAAACCTGGGCTTGTTTTTTCGTTGATGAAGGCGGTGCTTCCATGATTTTGGAAAACGCATCGCGAAAACCACTGCTGGATTCAAATCCGGCATTCAGTTGTACATCAATGACCGATTCACCATTACGAATTTGCTTGAAAGCCAACCCCAAACGGCGTGCTCTGGCATATTCAACAAACGTCATGCCAAATCGTTTTTGAAATTGGCGACGAGCGGTGGATGCATCGATAGACAACGCATCAAAATCGCTGTCTTTCCATCGCTTGGAAGGATTTAATTCCACCGCTTCAACCAACATGCGCACAATATCAGATACCTGATTAGGATGTGATAGCGGACGGCATCGCTTGCAGGGACGAAAGGACGCGAGCAGCGCTTCTTGTGGGGTTTGATAGAACTCACAATTTTCAAACTTAGGTTTTCTTGCAGGACAAGTTGGTCGACAAAATACACCGGTGGTTTTAAGGCCAACGTAAAACACGCCCTCGTAGTTCGTGTTTTTATCGAGTAACGCTTGGTAATAATCATTTTTTATCGCATCAGTTAACATAGCGGGCTTCTTTGATTGCAGAAAAAGATGGATTGGCTGCACATGCGCAACGCTCTTGAATCATGATGGAAGCGCTGCTGCGTTATTCATCATATCTTGTTCCGTTATATTATAAACAGAAGGCGTAGGATGAATGAAATTGTAAAACATATAGTGCTCTGAATTTCGATCGGCATTTTTTGCCGTATTCCCGCAATAAGTAACTTGCGCTGTTGGATAATGCGTATCCTGTATTTTACTGTTTTTGGTATTAAACGCCAACTGCTCAGGATATCCATATCGAGTGGGATTTTTAATCATATCAGTTTATCACAAGTCAATAGTACCGAATTTTAGCGATGACTCAATTCCTAATGAGCCATTTCGAATTTACAGCAGTTTACGGACTTAACCTCCTAACATGCGACACATGTGTGTGTCTTTAGCCCAATAGGTCTATTCATAGTCTTTGAAGGAGATAGTATCGGCTGGTAAGCGGTTATATTCACTCCGTTTATGTTAAACGTGATAATGGCTGGCGTAGTCTAGAATTATTTGTTAAAATTTTATAGATTTGTTTAGATGGTGTGAGAATCTAAGGCAAAGCTGTTTCAGATTCAAATAAAAACAACAATTGGAGATAAAAATGACACGTATTCTCATGTTAGTAGCTGCTGGTATCATGGCGATGGTTTTAAGTGCCTGTGGTGAAGGGTCTAAAAAGCCTGAAGAAATGAAATCAGATACCACAAGTGAACAAATAAAAGACAATGGCCAGTCCGATCAAGCTGACAAGTCTGATGATGCACAAACTAAACAAGATAACGAAGCGAGTGATTCTAAAGAGAGTGAACCCGCTTCAGCGTCTGATAGCAGCGACTCTAAAGACAGCCAACCTGCTTCAGCCTCAGATACAACTGCAGTTCCTTCAGAGCAATAATCAATAAAACCGTTACCAGACACATCAGTGTCATCTCTGCATGAGCGGAGATGACCCGGTTTTCAACCTACTCGTATTCTTTTTTATAGCATTGGATGATGGGCAGAACGCTGATCGAACACCTGACTTTGACCGCCGTTAGGTTTGTTTGAATGAAAGACAATGTCTTTCCCATGAACAGAGAGGCCTGTATTCGTAGTGATAGGGTCCTGACCCAAATAGCACCAACAACAGATTAATCGGGTTTCGGGCGGGCGAGGGCAGGTATCAGAACGTGTTTATCATCATTGCTTCATATCATCGATGAGTTGCATTAAAGCATAACATAAGCTTTGTGTGCCTTCAGCGCGTATCGCAGAGATAGCAAAAACTCTATCGGTCCAGTTGAGGCGCTGCACGATGTCTTGAATAACCGCGTCACGGTCTACTGCATCGGGAAGCATGTCAATTTTGTTTAAAACTAACCATCGAGGCTTGTTTAATAAGTCCGTATGGTAGAGGGCTAGTTCTTCAATAATGGTTTGTGCTGAGGTCACCGGATCCGTGTCGTCAAAGGGTGCGACGTCGATCACGTGTAATAACACACTGGTTCGAGATAAGTGTTTTAAAAAACGATGGCCTAAGCCCGCGCCCTGGGATGCGCCTTCTATCAGCCCGGGTATATCGGCCATGACAAAGCTCTTGTGAAGATCAACACTAACGACGCCTAAATTCGGGTGTAACGTCGTGAACGGATAATCAGCTACTTTGGGTTTGGCTGAACTGACCGCGCGTATCAAGGTTGATTTTCCAGCATTCGGTAACCCTAAAAGACCAACGTCTGCTAGGACGCGTAGTTCTAATCGGACGTGGCGGGCTTCGCCTGGTGTGCCTTGCGATGTTTGTCTAGGGGTACGATTGATAGAACTTTTATAGCGCGTATTACCCAACCCATGAAATCCACCTTGAGCAATCTTAACGGTCATACTGGGCTGATGCATATCTGCTATCAATTCGCCTGTATCAATATCGTATGCCAAGGTGCCGACAGGGACTTGTACATACAAATCGTCGCCTTGTTTGCCCGTACAATTAGCTCCCATGCCATGTTGGCCATTTTCAGCCTTGTAATGGCGCTGAAAACGAAAATCGACTAGGGTATTGAGTTCAGCATTAGCCACAAGATAGATTGAGCCGCCGTTGCCACCGTCACCTCCATCTGGGCCACCGCGTGGAATAAACTTTTCTCGTCGAAAGCTTAAACATCCGTGACCGCCATTGCCAGCTTCAATTTTGATGACGGCTTCATCAACAAATTTCATTCGGCGACAGTGAAGGGCGTGACCGCTACAAATTTACGATTTAATGCGCCTTTTTGTGCAAATTTAACAAAACCTGTAACCAAGGCGTACAATGTATGGTCTCGGCCTAAGCCTACACCGCTTCCTGCATGAAACCGTGTGCCGCGTTGTCGAACTAATATTTCGCCCGCTTGCACGAGTTGGCCGTCTGATCGCTTGACCCCAAGATACTTAGGTTTCGAGTCGCGGCCGTTCCGGGTACTACCACCCGCTTTTTTAGTTGCCATTTCGTATCACCCTCTTAATGACTGATTGCTGTAATTTTAATTTCAGTATAATTTTGTCTGTGTCCCATCTGTTTCATATGGTGCTTACGTCGACGAAACTTAATAATTTTAATTTTCTTGTGACGACCTTGTGACAAAACTTCGGCTTTCACCAAGCCTTTCGCAACCAATGGCGTGCCAATGGTGGTTTTGTCGTCTATAGATATCATTAAAACCTCAGAAAAATCAATGACGTTTCCAATATCGACCGGAAGTTGTTCTACCTTGAGAACGTCACCTTCTTTGACCCGATATTGCTTACCGCCGGTTTTGATCACCGCATACATAGCTTATCTCCAACGCCGAGTGTTGCTTACAAAGGGGTCTATTCTATTAAATTTCACTTACGACTTCAAGTTCTATTTCGTTTAATGTATACTTACGCGCTCAAGTCTGCTCTGGGTCGCGAGAGCCGACACATTCATTCTAGGAGAATTACATGTCAATAATTACGCTTGAAGCGCAGTCAAGAGTGATACAGGGGAAGGGTGCGAGCCGCCGCCTACGTCGTCTTGAACAAATGGTACCAGCCATTGTCTACGGAAGTGAAAAAGAACCTCAATTATTATCTTTGCCTCATCACAAGGTGATTAAGGCGTTGGAAAATGAAGCGATTTACTCTTCTGTGTTTCAGTTGCACGTCGATGGTAAACCTCAGAAGGTCATTTTAAAAGCTCTGCAGCGTCATCCGTACAAACAAATTATCCTGCATATGGATTTTCAGAGAGTGTCTGCAAAAGACGTGTTGACAAAAATGATCCCATTACACTTTATCAACGGTGAAGAATCGCCTGGATTTAAAGAAGGCGGGGTCGTTAACCATACGATGACTCAAGTTGAAGTTCGTTGTCAGGCGCAGTATTTGCCGGAATACATTGAAGTAAATTTAATTGATGTAGGCCTAGACGAATCCTTGCATTTGTCTGATTTGAAGCTACCCAAGCATGTTGAATTGGCTGTGGACCTCTCTGACAGTAGTCATGATCACCCTATAGCCGGTATTCATATCAGCAGAGCCGCTTTAGAAGAAGAAGCCTTAGAAGCTGAAGAAGCAGCCGCTGCTGAAGCACTAGCTGCGGAAGAAGGTACGGAATCGATCGCGGATGAATCGGAAGGCGAAGAAGCGTCTGCTGCTGATGACTCAGAAAAAGCGGATCAAAACGAATAAGTAGGCTGGGCTTTTGGCCCAGATTGAGGACGGCATCCCTCTTTATCCTCAGGATGGCGTCCGGCTTCGACCATACATTCCAAGGTAGTCATGTCTATCAAAATAATTGTTGGATTACGTAATCCGGGCGCTCCTTACGCTAAGACACGTCACAATGCTGGAGGTTGGTTTGTTGAGGCGTTGGCGACGAGTAAACAGCTTTCGTTTAAAACCGATAAAAAGCTTCGTGGCGAATGGGTGATGATGGATGAAGCTGGCGCTCGTAGTATTTTGTTCATGCCGCAATCGTTTATGAATGTGAATGGCGAAGATGTCCTGGCTATTTGTCAATTTTATTCTATTTTACCCCATGAGCTTTTAATCGCACACGATGAACTCGATTTGCCTGTAGGCTGTGTTCGTTTGAAAACTGGCGGCGGGCATGGTGGGCATAATGGCTTACGCGATGTCATCAGTCATTTGAATAATGCCGACTTTCATAGACTACGGATAGGTATTGGTCATCCTGGCCACAAAGACTGGGTATCAGACTATGTACTAGGTAAGCCAACGCTTGAGGATAAAGAAAAAATAACCGGCGCTATTGAGCGTGCAATCGGGGTGGTTCCAACGATTGTATCCGGTCATATAGCAGTCGCAATGAATCAACTCAACACATCAGAGGCGTAATATGGGATTTCAATGTGGTATTGTCGGCTTACCCAATGTAGGTAAATCCACGTTATTTAATGCGTTAACGCAAGCGGGGATTGAAGCTGCAAATTACCCTTTTTGTACGATTGAACCGAATGTAGGCGTGGTATCGGTACCTGATCCACGGCTGCACGCGCTTGCTGATATTGTGCATCCTGAACGAGTCTTACCTGCTGTGATGCAATTTGTTGACATTGCCGGATTAGTGAAAGGCGCTGCGAGCGGTGAAGGCCTTGGGAATAAATTTTTAGCGAACATTCGGGAAACCGATGCAATTGCCCACGTGGTGCGTTGTTTTGAGCATAGTGATGTGGTGCATGTGGCAGGGCGCATAGATCCGATCCATGATATAGAGATTATCAATACAGAATTAGCGCTGGCTGATATGGATACCGTAGAAAAAGCATTACAAAAAGCAATGAAATTAGGGAAGTCGGGCAACAAAGAAGCAGTGTTTGAGGCGCAAACGCTGCAAAAAGTCCAACAGCATTTAGATGCGGGCTTACCTGTTCGCACGATGGATTTAACAACGGATGAGTGCGGCTTAATCAAGCGCTTGTTTTTATTGACGGCCAAACCAGTTCTGTACATTGCGAATGTCGCAGATGATGGGTATGAAAACAATCCTTTGTTAGATAAGGTGCGTGCGCATGCCGGGTTAGAACATGCTGGGGTTGTGCCCTTATGCGCGGCCACTGAAGCAGAGCTGGTCGAGTTAGATGAGGCTGACCGTGCCGAGTTTATGACAGATTTGGGTCTAGCAGAACCCGGATTGCATCGTGTGATTCGTGCGGGTTATGAATTACTTGGCTTGCAAACTTATTTTACGGCAGGCGTCAAAGAAGTGCGTGCTTGGACGATTCATCGAGGCGATACAGCACCCCAAGCCGCGGGTGTGATTCACACTGATTTTGAAAAAGGATTTATTCGAGCAGAAGTGATCGCCTACGATGCATTTGTTGCGCACAAAGGGGAACAAGGCGCGAAAGAAGCGGGGAAATTACGTTTGGAAGGAAAAAGTTACACAGTCGCTGATGGCGATGTCATGCATTTTTTATTTAATGTGTAGAGGTAACCATTCAGCCACAGAGCATGCGGCTCATATCGAGATGATGCGCTTCAGCAGTGCATCATTCATAAATTGATACGAGTGGTGTTTCATCCATAAGGTCACCCCCAATTTGTAAAGTTTTGGGTTGGATGTGCATAAGGCGGCGGCGCAGGAAGTGGGGCGGAGGTTTTTATGTCGCCCTCACTATGCGAACGTTGGATTTTTGTTTTAAGCGGTTGCGCTTGTTCCCGAGGCGCGAATAAATCAAATTTAATATCGGGATGATAGTAGTGAAATTGTCGCGGTTCCTCAACACTGGTTTTAGGAGGGAAAAATGAAATGCTCTGATTCTCGTGGTCTTTGAAGGCGACACATCCCATGTCTATGAGGGCTAAAATCTCTTGTGGTGTAGCGGTAGGTGAGTAATTCCCATTATACTGAGAGGTATTACTCGGATGATTCGAGCGTGTTTCTAGAAGCAATTCATGCAAAAATTTAGAGGGATCCTGGGACAAAAGAGCGGCTTCTACGCTCGGAAAATGTTGTTCAACTAATCTAAATTGATAGCCCAAGTTCATCGCAGTTTGCAACCATAATCGATTAAGTGTCCAGGTGAGATCCTTGGGTAAGGGATTAAAATACATGCAGATGGGTTGTGCATATTCAATCATTGCATTGACGGCGCGTGCAGTTCCCAACCAAACCATTTTGTTTTCAGGATACAATTGCGCATGTACGACCAATTTTAAAATTTCATCGAACAAAACCTGTTCATAGTAAAACAACAGAGTATCTGGGATAGTCCGCGTGATTAACTCGCGTATTTTTTTTAGGGCTATTTTTTTCATCTGCACCGATGCGTGCTTGTTAAAATAGATGTCATGCAAGCGTTGAAGGATTAAGAGGCCAATTTCCCCACTAATCGAACACTTTTCTTCGGCTATTGAATCAATGAATTCTTTGTTATCAGTAAGCAGCAAGTGCGCTAATGAGTTATGTTGTCTGCTACGCAAATCCTGAATGGTCCTAAAATAACCTAATTTTTTTTGAACAGACAACCAGACTCTATTTCCAAAATGTCTTGAGAGTTTTAGGGGGATACTGTGGTGTTCTAAATGCTCATAAGCGTTCATCGCGTTATAAGCATAGACCATGTTGCTTAAGGTGTCTGAGCATTTTTCGGTAAGAATTTTGGCTTGTTTCTCTGATAAAAGAATTACTTTTTTAAGTGCTTTAATTTCTTTTTGAATGGCGTTTAGCTCTGTTTTGATATGGGAAAGGCGAAAGTCAAAAAAAGACATACCGCGGTAGTTTTTCACGGCCTCTTCTATTCGCAAGAGCGCCGCTTCTTGGGTTTTTATAAGCTCGTTGGAACTAGGCAGAAAGGATGTATGCTTGGCAATATCGATTTTAAAGCAGTGCACGGTTTTTTTTATGGTTTTCAACGATTTTGTTTCTTGTGCCCAAAATCCATGTTGTGTATCACGCATTAAAACGCTCTTACAGACTTAGAGAAGAGGGAATAATTGTATCATCACTTCTTATTACGTTCTCTATCGGAAGAAACAATTTTGAATTATTTCTTCTAAGCTCTGATGAAGAGATTTCCGATAGGAAAAATTGTGTAGGTGAACGTCTTAATGGCGATGCTGGTGGAGACGCTGAATCCCAAGAATTAGACACAGAAACTTGTGCACAATTTAACCAGAAGCTTCGGGGCGAGGGTGTTTCGCGAGGGCCACCCTTAGAAAAAATAATTCGATTATTTTCATGACTTTTTTCGGCGAGACATCCGATATCTAACAAGACTAATATTTCTTGCGCAGTTGCCGTTGGCGCATCATAACCATCATATTGGGAGCGAACACTAGGATTTGCCCGGACCTGAGTAAGCAAGGTAAGTGCAAAAGAAGCGCCGCCATCCCGACAAAGAAGCGCTGACTCTACCTTGGGAAAATGTTGCTCAATAAGTTCTATCGAATATCCAAGATGAATGGCTGCATGTAACCACATGCGATTCAGGTGCCAAGTCCATTTCTTCTCATCACAATTTAAATAAGTGCCATTTCCTACATTTTCCGAAATGACAGCAATAACGACTCGAGCCGTTCCTAACCATATTTTCTTGCTCATAGGATGTAATCGAGCATGTAGTGCTAATTTTGTTAACTCTACGTAGAACGCATCGAAATCACATTTAAAAATGCCATCGTTTGTGTTGTTGCCGATGGCTCTAGTAATTGCTTTCGCACACATGTTCACGAGTTCCTTAGCCGGTCTTTCTTGTGAAAATGAGCCGCCTCCATGTTGTATGTCTTTCAATCGTTGTAAGATTAAATGACCTATTTCTCCTTCTATGGTTAATTTGTCGCTGTCAATCGCGTCAACAAGTTCCTTATCATTTGTTTCCAAAAGATGCACTAACGAGTTATGTAATAATTGGCTGGAGCTATCTGTCTGGGTGTAACCCGATATTTTTGCGATCCCCGATTTTTGCGCTCGAACCGATGCCCATACCATTCCGCCGGCTGTATTGATGTTTGAAAAAGGTGATGGCGTAGAAAACGTATCACTCAATCTATTACTTGGGTCGATGATGTGGCTGTGGTCAGGATTAAATGAATACCTCTGGATTGTGTTTTCTGTGGCTTGTCGACAATCATCTAGTATCATCTTAGCCCTATTTTCTGCCTGAAGGATGTGGTTTAAGAGGTTATTTAAGCGATCTTGAGAAAGTTTGATATTATTCACAACTATATGTCGTCGTGAGACGTCAAAAAATGACCGCTCTTGGTGTGTGTTTATGTTCGCGTTGATCTTATTCAGTTTCTGGGTGAGTCCATCGACAAAATTTCTAGGAGAAGTGCTTTTTATTTGGGCGACATCCAGTTCGAATAAATTAATATGAATGTTAATTTGATTTATTTGATTGAGTTCAGCACTCCATTTACCATGCATAGACTTATTCACTTAGAGAAATTAATGATTCGCGAATCTTATCCATGGTTTATTAAGAAATGATTAAGTTATACAAAATAAGATCATCGTAGATCAAATTAATACACTTTTAGATGATTATTTGTCCAAATTGCGTGGTTCAATGATCGCGCTCTACCGCGTAATAAGCGATATCGATAAGAGCTTGTTTATAAGCCGATGCAGGTAAGACGTTCAAAGCGTCAACTGCAAGCGTTGCTTCCTTTTGAGCGACGCTTTTGGTGTAGCGGATAGCATCTGTTGCTGCAATGGCTTCTAAGATTTCTGGTAAATCGGTTA
The DNA here is from genome assembly GCA_947504795.1 of Legionellaceae bacterium. GTDB lineage: Bacteria > Pseudomonadota > Gammaproteobacteria > Legionellales > Legionellaceae. The sequence goes on along the minus strand of CANNJG010000004.1, from coordinate 14,958 downwards.
ACGTGCCGGCATTGAGGCTGTCGCGAACTTTTTTTTGCTGAGCCGGTGTTCCATGGCTTAAGACATGTAAAAGGGGTAACGTCGCCTTGCCTTCTGCGAGATCATCGCCGATATTTTTGCCCATCGTTTTAGCATCCGAACAATAATCGAGCGCATCATCAATGAGCTGAAACGCATTGCCGAGGTGAAGGCCATACGCATACAATCCATCGACCAACGCAATATCTGCATCCGCTATCATCGCACCAATGGTGGTCGATGCCGCAAACAGCAAGGATGTTTTAGAGCGAATGACTTCGAAATAATCATCAATGCTAGGCTCTCGGGTGTGCGCGTGGGAGAGTTGTTTGATTTCGCCGCAAGCAATTTGATTAGCGATCTCGGTTAATAATGTCATGATGGGTAAATGCCCTACGGTAATCATCAGTTGCATATACTGTGTGAATAAATAATCGCCGACCAAAATGCTCGCTTTTGATCCCCAAATCGCATGCGCTGTTTGTTTGCCGCGTCGTAAGGTAGATTCATCGACGACATCGTCGTGAAGTAAGGTTGCCGTATGAAAAAACTCAATCATTGCGGCTAAGCGAATATGATTACTGCCTTGATACTGACAGGCTTGACTAGATAACAACACTAACAACGGTCGTAAACGTTTACCGCCACTTTGGATGATATGATTCGCCAAATCATCGATTAATCCGGTTTGTGCTTGAATGGTTTCAATGATCAAGCGATTGACCGCTTCAAAATCGTCTTGCACCAGTTCTTTCGAATGGTGAATGGAATGAGACGGACGCAAAGCAGTGTTGGTTGTAGGGTGTATCAGTCCAGTTGGCATACCGATTATCTCAAAAATCTCGTCGCTTCACATGCTATGCTTGCCGCACGGTGTTGTCAAGGCCGTGCGTCGTTAGCCCGATCCTAACAACGCATTGGCTACTTTGGATTGGTTTCTGCGCCCGAGAAATTGACAGATCATATCGCCAGCGGTGACGATTTTGAAAATATCAATACCGGTATGCAAGCCTAAACCGTGCATTAAGTATAAGACATCTTCAGTGGCAACATTTCCAGAAGCCCCGCGCGCATAAGGACAGCCGCCGAGGCCTGCCACAGCACTGTCAAACCGGCGAATGCCACAGGCTAATGCTGCGTTGATATTGGCGATGGCTTGACCATACGTATCGTGAAAATGCATGGCGAGCTGCTCTCCTTTGAATGTGGTGAGTAAATCGTCAATTAACGCCTTGGTTTGTTTCGGCGTGCCTACGCCAATGGTGTCGCCTAAATCGATTTCATCAACCCCCAAAGCGGATAATCGCTCGGCTACGCGATGGACTTGGCTCGGCGCAATAGTGCCCTCATAAGGGCAGCCCAAGGCACAGGAAATATATCCGCGCACCCATATGTTATGCGCTTTTGCCAATTGCATAACCGCTTGAATGCGCTCTAGGCTCTCAGCGATAGAGCAATGGATATTATGTTGGTTAAACGTCTCGCTTGCAGCAGTGAAAATAGCTATTTCAGTGACGCCTGCTTGGAGCGCTTGCTGCATACCGTATTCATTCGGAACTAATGCTGAAAAATGAATCGAGGATGGTTTATCAATCGCACGAAATACGGCATCGCCATCGGCAAGTTGCTGGATGGCTTTAGCCGAGACGAAACTTGTGACTTCAATATGAGCCAATCCGGTTTGACTTAAGGTATTAATCCATTCGATTTTATGTTTTGTGGATAAAAAATGAGATTCATTTTGTAATCCATCGCGAGGACCCACTTCTAAAATGGTCACCTCCGGCAGTTTCATGATGACTCCATTGCTGCTAAGGTTGCGCCCTCTTGTACTTGAGCCCCTACCGCATAAAAAATGTCTTGGATGGTTCCTGAATAGGGGGCACGGATCGTATGTTCCATTTTCATCGCTTCTAATACCAGGATGGCATCTCCTGTGATCACCGGATCCCCTAACTGTTTCAAAATTGCCACCACGATGCCAGGCATGGGTGCAGTGAGTTGCGCTGGGTGTTGCGTTTGGGTTTGTGCAGCAGCTCTATCCAGAGGGTGAACCGCTAAAGGACCTTGATCGGTATACACAAGGATGGTTGATCCTAGTTGTTCAAAATAACGCTGGTAACACTGTTCACCATCGTTATAGGTGAGGGTGTCCTCAGTACAACTAATAGTTAACGTTACCAGGGTTTCGTTATCAGCTTCTGCGAATCGCAATTGAAAGCGATTGGGTGTGTGAGGTTTGATGTGTAAGGTAAACACCTCGTCTTGACAACGATAGCGCCAAAACCACTGGCTGGTTAGATGCATTTGCCAGGCAAACGTTGCTTGATATAGAGGATCGGTTGATTGGCTTATCTGCGCATACTGAATGGCAGCGGCCATTTTAATGGCTAAGAGTCGATTGGTGTTGGGTGGGATATAAGGATGTGCGCTTAAAAATTGTGTATCAAAGGTATTGGCCAAAAATTCAGGCTGCTGCAAAATAGCCAATAAAAACGCCAGATTAGTTTTTATGCCTCCGATGTGGCAGTTTTGCAGGGCAGTCGTTAGGCGATGAATCGCTTGGGTTCGTGTGGGTCCCCAGGCAATGATTTTTGCGATCATTGGATCATAATAAATAGAAATTTGGCTGTGTTCTGCGATAGCCGTATCGATGCGCACCTGCTCGAGGTTTGGAAATCTCAAAAAGTGGACGTTGCCAATAGAGGGGAGAAAATCATGGTTCGGATCTTCGGCATATAAACGACACTCCACCGCATGTCCTTGTGCTTGAATCGCGTCTTGAGAAAGGGGTAGGGGTTGATTTGCCGCTATTTGAATTTGCCAGGCGACTAAGTCTAAACCTGTAATCATTTCTGTGACCGGATGTTCAACCTGCAGACGCGTATTCATCTCCATAAAATAAAAATGGAACTGATTATCGACTAAACACTCCACGGTACCCGCACCCTGATAGTTGATAGTTTTAGCAACCGTAATCGCTGCATCCGCTAGGGCCTGGCGCAGTTCAGCAGAAAGATGGTTTGCTGGTGCTTCCTCAATCACTTTTTGATGGCGTCGTTGAATGGAGCAATCGCGTTCAAATAAATGAACTACTTTTCCAAAATTATCTGCCATGATTTGGATTTCAATATGTCGTGGATGTTGAATAAGCTTTTCTAAAAGCATGGTATCGTCGGCAAAGCTGGATAATGCTTCGCGTCTCGCACTGGCTAAAGCTTCCATGAAGTGTTCGGAAGCATTCACTGCACGCATACCTTTGCCCCCGCCACCATTCGCAGCTTTAATCAACACAGGGTATCCCATGGTGTTTGCCTCAGCAAATAAACGATCATCGGATTGATCGTCACCGTGATAACCCGGAATTAAAGGGACATTGGTTTTAGCCAAGGCTTGTTTGGCTAAACGTTTAGAACCCATGATTTCAAGCGCTTCAACGGAAGGACCAATAAACGTGATGCCCGCGGCACTGCAGGCACGGGCTAGCTGAGGATTTTCGGACAAAAAACCATAACCTGGATGAATAGCATCGGCACCACAACGTTTAGCAATATGGATGAGAGCCTCGATATTCAAATAAGAATCAGTCGCGGGATTGGGGCCCAAGTAAAAGGCTTCATCGGCTTGCTGCACATGCAAACTCAGCGCGTCTGCTTCCGAATACACCGCGGTGGTTAGGATACCCATACTGCGTGCGGTGCGAATAATCCGACAAGCGATTTCCCCACGATTAGCAATTAAAATTTTGTGAAACATCATCATCCTAGCGACTGTTTTATAAATGAGTTTAACGCATCTTGTGCTTCTGGCGATACGCGGAGTTTAGCAATCAATTCTGCAGTATGGGTGAGCAGAGCGTCGTTAATAGGCTGTGAGCTGGCGTGTCTTACGAGCGCTTTAGCTGCTGCGACCGCTTGCGGTGAAAAACCAGCGATGCGTTGCGCATAGGTGAGTGCATAGGTGCTTAAGCTATCCTTGGCCACGCAATGGTGGACCAAGTGAAGGGCTGTTGCTTGGGTTGCGTTGAACACTTCGGCGCTTAAAAACAAAGCATTGGCAGCACGTTCGCCGATTGCTTTTATAATGTAAGGGCTAATGACTGCAGGCACTAATCCTAAGGTCACTTCTGAAAAACAAAAGGTAGCATTGTCAGCAGCAATCGCGATATCACAGGCCGCGATCAAACCAATACCACCGCCATAAGTAGCGCCATGCACCACGGCAAGGGTTGGTTTCGGACATTGGTAGAGTTTGTGCATAATTTGGGCAAAGCGTAACGCATCGGCACGATTGTCTGCTTCGCTGAGGGTTACCATGCGCTTCATCCAATTCAAATCAGCACCCGCTGAAAAATGATGACCGTTGGCTTTAATCACCACAACGCGGATATCAGGTGTTTTTTCTGCATGACATAAAGCTTGGTATAATTGTTCTAAGAGTTCATCGTCAAACGCATTCCGTTTTTCAACTCGATTAAGCGTAAGCGTATAAATATGTTCGTGTTGCTCTGTGAGTAAGCTATCCATAGGGTCACATCCTAAAAACGCCAAATTGGGTGGATTGGATCGGTGCATTCAGGGTTGCAGCGAGGCTTAATCCCAAAATTTTTCGGGTATCTTCGGGTGCAATAACCCCATCATCCCAGAGGCGTGCGCTGGCATAATAAGGGTTTCCTTGTGTCTCAAATTGTTGGCGTAACTGCTGTTTAAACGCCTCTTCTTCTTGGCTTGGCCAGGATTTGTTCTGTTTTATATATTTTTCACGGTTGATTTCTGCTAAAACGGACGCCGCTTGTTCTCCCCCCATTACGGAAATGCGTGCATTAGGCCATGACCATAAAAAACGAGGGCCATAGGCTCGGCCACACATAGCATAATTACCGGCACCAAAACTACCGCCGACGATGACGGTTAATTTCGGTACTTGAGCGGTGGCGACAGCCATTACCATTTTAGCGCCATGCTTAGCAATACCACCGGCTTCATATTTGCTCCCTACCATAAATCCCGTAATATTTTGTAAAAATATAATGGGGATTTTACGTTGCGTGCACAGTTGAATGAAATGCGTGCCTTTGAGTGCGCTTTCGCCAAATAAAATACCATTATTACCGATAATACCAATCGGATAGCCGTATAAATGTGCAAAACCACACACTAAAGTGGTGCCATATAACGCTTTGAACTCATCGAATTCGGAACCGTCTACAATACGCGCAATAATGTCACGGCAATCCACTGGTTTACGCGGATCCCAGGGGATGATGCCGTATAACTCCTTAGGATCATAGAGGGGTTCGCGGCTAGCGATACGATTTAACATCACCGGGTTAACGCGGTTGAGGTTGGCGATGGTTTCTCGCGTGATTTGCAACGCATGTTCATCATTATCTGCATAATAATCGGCAACCCCAGACTGTCGACAATGAATATCCGCACCGCCTAATGTTTCAGCGTCAATGATTTCACCCGTCGCTGCTTTGACGAGCGGCGGCCCTCCCAAAAATAGGGTGGATTGTTTGCCGACCATAATCGCAATATCTGCCATGGCCGGAACATAGGCGCCGCCAGCCGTGCAGGATCCCATGACTACGGCGATTTGTGGAATATTGTTAGCCGAGAGATTGGCTTGATTATAAAATATGCGGCCAAAATGATCCCTATCTGGGAAGACTTGATCTTGAAGCGGTAAAAATGCACCGCCTGAATCGACGAGATATACACAAGGAATATGATTTTCTAACGCAATTTCTTGCGCGCGCAAATGTTTTTTGACGGTTAACGGATAATACGTGCCCCCTTTGACGGTGGCATCGTTGATAGCAATGAGACACGCTTGATTGGCAATTCTTCCAAGTCCAGTAATTAACCCGGCCCCCGGCAGTGGATCATCGTAAACGTTATACCCTGCTAATTGGGATAACTCTAAAAAAGGACTACCGGGATCAATTAACTGTTGTAAGCGTTCGCGAGGCAACAGTTTACCTTGTTTGCGATGGCGCTCTCGGGCTTGCTCATTGCCTCCATGAGCAAGCTGAGTCACGGTGGTTTGTAAGTGTGTTACTAACGACTGCATTGCTTCAGCATTCGCTTTGAATTCCTTGCTTTGAGGGTTGATATTACGGGTCAATACAGCCATGTTATGATCCTTCTTGAATCAGGATGCGTGCTAGCGCGGTGATGAGCCAAAGTACCCAGGCGATGTGGGGAAGGTAGGGCATTGGTTTGTGTTTTATATGTTGATAGATAAGCGCCAGGGGCACAACGATAATCATTGGTGTGAGCATCAAGGCTAAAATTAACCGAAGGGAGGTCGCGAACGCAGAGCTAGAAAATAAAAAGCTAAGGCAATAGTTAACATGATTATCTAAGAACGAAAAAACATGGGCAATGTCTTGGATATGAGGCGCAAAATAAATAGCTAATCCACTGACAAGGATGTAACCCGCATACGGCAGAAAATATTTTGTTTTTAGCATGGTTTTTCCTGAATTGCTCACAGAACTTGGTCGTGTCCGCTTAGGCTGCGAATACGCTCATTCTTAACTTAATAGTTCAACAGCCATCGCTGTCGCTTCGCCACCACCAATGCATAAGGCCGCTACCCCGCGGGTTTTACCCTGTTGTTTTAAGGCGTGAAGGAGCGTGACTAAAATTCGCGCGCCCGAGGCACCAATGGGATGTCCCAATGCACAGGCACCACCATGAATATTGACTTTTCTATCATCGAGTTCCAAGGTTTTGATCACGGCTTGCGCGACGACAGCAAACGCTTCGTTGATTTCATACAGATCGACCGTATGGGCTGTCCAACCGGCTAATTCGATGATTTTTTTTGTGGCAAATACGGGTGCAGACGCAAAGAGCGCAGGTTTCTGTGCATACGTCGTTTGTGCAACAATTCTTGCTAATGGGCTGATGCCGCGTTTTTTGGCCTCTGCAGTGCTCATTAAAATTAAACTGGCTGCACCATCAGCTATCGAACTGGAACTCGCGGCAGTAATGGTGCCTTCTGGACCAAACGCAGGTTTGAGCTGGGTGACTTTAGCGATTTTACTGGCATCGGGGCTTTCATCTTTATCGACAAAAATATCGCCATGACGTGACGCTACCGTCACCGGACAAAGCTCTGCTGAAAATGCGCCAGAAACTTGTGCGGCGAGGGCACGGCTCATGGATTGGATGGCGAAAGCATCCTGTTTTTCGCGAGAGATTTGGTACTCTAAAGCAGTTTCGTCAGCGAAATATCCCATCAGTTTACCCGGCTCATACGCATCTTCTAAGCCGTCCAGAAACATATGATCTTTGATTTCGCCATGCCCCATACGGTATCCAGCGCGTGCTTTGCTGAGGAGGTAAGGGGCTAAACTCATGTTTTCCATCCCGGAGGCTAACACAATGTTAGCTGCGCCGGTTCGAATGGCATCATGCGCCAGCATTACAGCTTTCATGCCAGAACCACACATTTTATTGATGGTTGTTGCGCCTGCACTGAAGGGGATATTGGCATAAATTGCAGCTTGTCGGGCAGGCGCTTGGCCCAACCCCGCAGGTAAGACGCAGCCTGAGATAACTTCATCGACGTCTTTGGGGGATAATCCTGCCGCTTCAAGGGCTGCCATATGGGCAATACTCCCCAATTTAGTTGCCGGTACGGTCGACAACGATCCTAAAAGAGAGCCTATTGGCGTGCGCTTTGCGGCAACAATCACTATGTCGGTTTGATGCATAATATTCCTAGCTAAGATTGATTTTTAATTTATACTATACTTCGTAGCATTAGGATAGGGAAGTGGGATGGAATCAATGAAACGAGAAGTGTTATGGGGGCACCATTTAGACGAATATACGGACATGTTTGATTTGTCTGAATTGTCGTTTACAATGCGATTTCTTGAATATCAAAGTGGTCCGAGTGCTTTCCAAGCGGAACTCCGCCAACAAGCTGCGTATTTGGTGAGTTATGATAGTTGGTTTAGTCTTGATAAAGCCTCACTTACCGATGAAATTCTTACCAGCTTTGATACACGACTAACCCAGATCATTGTACGTAAGCATGAATTTGATTTAAGACGCTACGGCACCTTAGAGGATTTAGTTTCCTATCGACGTGTTGGGGTGAAAAAATTTTTACAGGATTATGAGTTAGGTCATACCGAGGGTCGATATTTGTCTGTGCCATCTGGTGCCTTACCCTTTGAACATTTCTTCTATGATTTCGCGTTAAGTGCGCATCATTTCTTTTCTTTAGTTGTGCCACAAACGGTAGACTACCATTTGCAACAAATTCGTGAGTTGGCGCGTGTTGCCAAAGAAGTGCGAATTTTTCCATTGGTGGATGCGAATGGCATACCTTCGCCCTTGTTGGGACCGGTATTACTTGCGTTACAACACGATAATTATGGTGTGGAAGTGCGTGATGTGAGTTATCACCTGCAACCGAAAGGCAACGCTATGCTACGCATTTGGGCTGAGGCTTGTCAGGTATAATCTTATAAAAAGTAGTTTCGCTACGCTTTCAACTATTGTTATCTAAGATAATGCTTTTTAAAATTATTCAGGCGTGCGCGGGAGTCTGAGGTTGTAAACTAAGGTGAACCAAACCAACGCGACACACCCATTCATTATGAAAATGCCTTTAGCTCCAGCAGTCGAATACACCAATCCTGATAACGTCCCGCCCACAAAAATCCCTAAAAACTGACTGCTGGAATAAACCCCCATAGCGCCGCCACGGATGTTTGAAGGCGTATGCTTAGAAATTAACGAAGGTAAGTTGGCTTCCAGGCAATTGAAGGCGACAAAAAAAACAAAGACTAACCCATAGAGCTCTGTATAAGAATCTAATTGCCAAGCTAAGCCAAATTGTATACACATTATGGTGACGATAGATCCTAAGAATAGCGCTCGTACTCGACCTAATTTTTCTGCCAAGAGGAGAAGGGGGGCCATCGCTAGAAACGATAAGATTAAAATCGGAACATAAAATTGCCAAGTTTGGCTGAGATGTCCTTGTTGAAGATGGTGTTGAAGGATCATGGGTAAAGCAAAAAAGGTAGCGATTAAGATCAGATGTTGGAAAAAAATACTGGCATCTAGCTTTAACAAGTTGCGATTGCAGAAGACTTGTTTCAATTGTTGCATGTTAATTGTAGAATGCGTCTCAGAAGTGGGTGTCGGTATCAGCGTGTAGAGCATGACCAAACCTAAAAGCGCGAGTGCTGCGGTGACATAAAAAATACCGGTTAACCCTGTATGCTTAGCAATGATTGGACCCACGATAAACGCCACGCTGAAGGATAAAGCGATACTTATGCCAATGATCGCCATCGCTTTGGTTCGATCGTGTGTGCTGGTGATATCGGCTAGGAGCGCGATGAGGACCGAGCCTATTGCGCCCGAACCTTGCAGGATTCTGGCTAAAATCATGCCGGAAATTGTGTGCGTGACGGCACCGAGGAGTGATCCCAATGCAAACAGTATCAGTCCTAGGGTGATGAGGGGTTTGCGTCCATAACGGTCGGATAAAATTCCGAAAGGAATTTGTAATAAACCCTGGGTGAGGCCATAAGCGCCTAAAGCGACGCCCAATAATCGAGGGGTCGCGCCGGCGAGATCGCTGGCGTAAAGGGTAAAAATGGGTATCAGCATAGACAAGCCCAGCATGCGAAATGCAAACAGGGCGGCGATAGGGAACGTGCTCATAAGCCAGCTTGGGATCATAATTACAACTGTGGATATCGTGAAAACGAATTGTACAAAAATTTAAGAGGAGATACAACCATGCAAATCTTTACCTCCAAAGTTGCGTTGGTGACGGGTGGCGCGCGCGGCATCGGTAAAGCCGTGGCTTTAAAATTGGCAGAAGCAGGCGCAGATGTGGCGATTGTGTATTACTCAAGCTCGGAAGAAGCCCAAACGCTAATAGCCGAGATTCAAGCGCTCGGGCGGCGTGCGATTGCGATTCAAGGCAACGTGGCGGATCATGGTTCCGTAAAAGACATTTTTACCGAGTTTGCGAAGACATTTGATCGTGTTGATATGGTGATTAGCAATGCTGCAAGCGGGGTACTGAAGCCGGCATTAAAAATGACAACGAAGCATTGGCGGTGGTGTATGGAAACGAATGCTTTAGCCCTCAATCATTTAGTCACCGAAGCTCAACCTTTTCTGAAATCAGGGGGACGCGTGATTGCCTTGTCCAGTTTGGGCGCGCAGCGTGCTATTCCGAATTATGCGTTTATTGGTGCTTCAAAAGCAGCGTTAGAAGCCTTAGTCCGTTCTTTGAGTATCGAATTAGCCCCGCTGGGTGTCACCGTGAATGCCGTATCCGCAGGAGTTGTAGATACCGATGCATTAAAGTATTTTCCGAATCGTGAGCAGTTATTGGCAGAATACCAAGCGCATGCCTTAGCCGATAGACCCTTAGCGACGAGTGATGTAGCGAATGCAGTGTACCTGTTATGTTTACCCGAAGCGGATATGATTCGCGGGCATACCCTATTTGTGGATGCCGGTTATTCTGTAGTGGGTTGAAGATGTTACCCGTGTACTCCGTCACGGAATTGAATCGGCAGATCAAAACGTGGTTAGAACAGGATGTCGGCGAAATTTGTGTGCAAGGTGAGATCTCCAATCTCTCCAAACCAAGCTCTGGGCATTGGTACTTTACCCTCAAAGATAGCCAAGCACAGATACGCTGTGTATTTTTTAGGAATCGGCAGCTAGCGATTCATCATCAGATGGGGAATGGATGCCAAGTCACAGCCGCCGGTCGTTTGAGTTTATATGAAGCCCGCGGAGACTATCAATTAATCCTTGATGTATTGACCGAAGCAGGATTGGGTGATTTGCACCAACAATTCGAAGCCTTGAAGCAAAAACTCCTGGTAATGGGTCTATTTGACAGTGCGAACAAAAAGAAACTGCCTAAATTTCCAAGCACGGTTGGGATTATTACGTCCCCAACAGGAGCGGCCATCCGCGATATGTTAACGACGTTGGCACGACGTTATCCGTTAGCGAACATCCTTATTTATCCTAGCGATGTGCAAGGTAAATTGGCAGCAGGACAGCTGGTCTTGGCGATTCAACAAGCGAATCATGAAGCCTGTTGTGACGTGCTTATTTTAGCACGTGGCGGTGGGAGTTTAGAGGACTTATGGGCATTCAATGACGAATCGTTAGCCCATGCGATTGCCGCATCTCAGATCCCTATTGTGACTGGGATTGGGCATGAAACCGATACCACGATTGCCGATTTTGTTGCCGATCTGCGTGCACCCACTCCGACGGGTGCTGCCGAAATGATTTGTCCCTCGCGCGATGAACTCATGGCGATGCTGAGGAATTATGAAGAACGCTTATTCAGTAGTTTGCGACGTATGCTTAAGCATTATCAAACTTTGGTGGATCACAAAATTTTGAATTTGGCTCAACCAAAACGGATGATAGCCAACTATTGGCAGCGTTTAGATTACGACGAACGCCAGCTTCAACAAGCGTTAACCCGTTGGTTGATGATTAAACAACATCGTTTACAAACTGCTGTAGCGACTTTAAATACGGTGAGTCCTCTAGCAACCTTGCAACGGGGCTATGCGATAGTGACGCATAAAGATTCTGTGATAACCCAAGTTTCTGAGGTGAAGCCCGGAGATGCGTTGGCAATACGCTTAGCACAAGGCACGCTTGTGTGTGCGGTTGTTAGTGCGCTGTGAAAACATGGTTAAAAGAGCACAGCGATGAACGCAGCATGCCTTGAATAATGCGTCGACCTCGTTGTTTTTCTTAAGTCCTTAGTCATTTTGACAACATCCATATTCTGGACTAAGACTATGATATGCGCACTTTCCGGATTGGTCTATGGAAGACAACCGAAAACAATTGATTGGCCTTATCAAAGCAATGAATGAGTTTGCTGCCGGTTATAGTCAACCCGTTGAAGCGTTTTCGAATACTTTCTTTACAGGTCCTGATCTCGGCTTCAAACCAGAATTGATACGCTTCATGAAGGATACACTCTGCACCAAAAATATTGATTCTGTTTGGATAAGTAAGCTTGTCAACATAGGGTATGAGCGCAATCATATAAAACTATTGCAAGAAATTATTCTCCGTGAAGGACAGCGGTCACTTCAAGAAGAATTGCAACATTATGCAAACAATCCTAGGCATGCCACGCACTCGATTTATCACGCCATTGAATGCTTAGTTTCGCAACGTGTCTACGATACTCACCATAACCAGTATTTAGAAGATATTGTAAAAGGGTATCCTCTCTACACCTATGAAAATGCTTTGTCACTGTATCTCAAGGCCCACGATAATATGGCAACAGTCACACCTTTAGCCTCTACATTCAGAATGACGGCCGAAGCGTTAGGAGGCAGTTTCCAGGCGTCTAATCCTTCGGTGCAGGCATTGCTCGAGCTAGAAGCAAATTGTTTCACCCAAGCTGCAATTAAATCTTATAAAACTTTGTATCTTCAACATAAATCAGAAGCATTAATTGAAGACATTATCGCAGGAAGGGATACGAGAATTTTTGCGAGTGATTTAAAGAAAGAACGAGAGCTGCTTGACTTGTGTGGTGAGGATATTCAGGCATTGAAAGATACTTTTGATGTTTTGTCGAATGTTAACTCTAAGAGTAAATTATGGTTGGGTCTTCAAAAAATAATTGCTTGGGGTAAAAAACCTTCTAGAAACGATACGAGAGCGGAATACGCATTATTAGCGACAATTGCTGAAATATATGAAATCGATCCTGAAAAAGTATCTTTTTTTACCGAGCAAGCCGGCTCTAATCTTCCTGAGTTGAAGTCCAAGGTTTATTGCGTTTCTGAAAAATTATTGACTTTAAGGGAGCAGTTGAGGGTTCTATTTGGTAACAATAAACCTATTCTTAAACGCGCAGAAAAATGTATATCCGAACAGGCCCAAGGCTTTTTTCGTGCAATAACGGATAGCGATCTTACAAGGCTTGAAAATTTTTCTAACAGATTAAATATTGTCAATGCATTCGTAACTATGCTGCGAGGTGAGGATGAATCGAAAGAGAACGCTACCCTCCCCGAAACAATCCAAGGTTTGGCTGATTTTATTCGCGACATGAAATTCAAAGTAAGGGCAGATGCTATCAATACTGCAATAATAGAAGTGCTCGTCGAGAAGAATATGACCTTTGATGCTATGATTCTGGGACTGAACAAAGAGAAACTTGATAAAAAAAGCCCACTGTTCAAATTAAGAAAAGCGATAGACACCCATCAAAATTTTTTTATGAGAATGGTTAGTTTTTTCTATCCCATAGAAACTAAAACGGCTAAGTTTTTTAGGGAAAAACTGCAATCGCAAAATAATCCAGATAGAATGCGCCCTCCCTCTCATAGATTCAGATGAGCCTGTATAACTCGACTTTAGCCACTTTTGATATTCAAGCAATAGGCAAGCAAGAATGTATTTTTTCACTTAGGGTGATTAAAACGCGAGGCGTAATGAAATGGCGTTCTCTTCTTGTGGTTATTTATCCGAATCAATCAATAACTTTCTAATATGCATATATTATAAACATTTTCTATAATTATCACGAAGCACACATCTACGATGAATAGGGTTATCTCATGCAAATCCCATTGATTGAGCCAACATCAATGCGTTACGTCCACGTTAACCCTGTCACCAATCGCGTGCATTTATTGGTTCCTTTTGTTGGTGGGCAGGATGTCAGCGCCGACAACACGTGTCGTTCAACGACGGAATTAAACGCGTTTTTTGGCGGTGACGGTGTCAGTGAATTGGAAGCTTATAAAAGCGTACTTGAATTTTATATTTCATTGCTCGAAGCAGGCGATGAGAGGTGCCACACCAGAAAAGAACGCCTGTCTCAAATAACTATCTATCTTGACGCGGTTATCGGCATGAGAAAAAGCTATCAAGAGAAGCGGGCGTTCAACCCTTAAAGCCGCGCATCGTGTTGGTTAAAACACCGAGTGGTTCGTTTTAAGGTGGAATATAGAAGTGACGTTTGCAGAAACTCGAGCTCACTTGGGTATAGAGACTCAGTGATAATGGTCAGATCAGGCGATTGCGAGAACAACACCATTGCTTATGGCGTTACTCTTAATATTGGTATTGGTTGCCGTCAAAATGCATGAAACAAAAAAACTCGTTGATCAAGAAACAACGTCCTGGCATGACAAAAAAGGTGAATTAACCTTGGCTGATATTATTAGGATGATACGAAGGTCAATATGGATGAACATGTATTTTTCAATATCTAAAAATCATGAAGAAAAAACGGATTCTTTAAAAATAACCGAAAAAATCCTAACTTATTGATTTATCAATTGGCCTTGGCGGCATAATTGGCTAAAGTCGAGTATAAGTTACCAGGGTTGTTTTATGTGTATTTAATTATTTATTTGTTTTAACAATAGGCATTATGCCCAATCAAACCAAATTGAGATCCAGCCGAAGGATGTGTTAGAATCAGCGATTATTTTGATGTTGCTTTGAGGATGAATCATGAATGTAGACAGCGTATACCCTAAAGTGAAAACGATCATTGCCGATGTGTTGGTGCTTGATGAGGAAGAAGTGACGTTATCGAGTCGCTTAATTGCAGATTTAGGTGCAGAATCGATCGATTTTTTAGATTTGGTGTTTCAACTAGAAAAAGAATTTTCGATTAAAATTCCACGCGGACAATTGGAAAAAAATGCACGGGGGGATTTGACGGAGCAAGAATTTGAGCAAGGCGGCGTCCTGACTTCAGCCGGTATGGCTTCTTTACAACGCTATCTGGCTGAAGTCCCTGAAGAGCATTTTAAGTCGAATATGAAGCTGAGCGAAATCCCGTTTCTCTTTACCGTTGAAACGTTTTGTAAATTAATTTTAGCTGCCAAGTCTGAGCAGTCTTTGATAGAACAACCGGCTT
>CANNJG010000003.1 GCA_947504795.1 Legionellaceae bacterium | reverse complement strand
ATTCAGCTCAGATAACTCACAACTCATTCGCGATTGTTTATCTAGAACCACTGCTTCTATCGCGGTTACCACCGAGCGTTGATTCGCATATTGTCCAGAGCGCGCAGTCGTCCGACCTTCTTCCAAAATCGAATTCCAAGCACCACACTGGGTACATAGCCCTGCCCACTGCGCAAATACAGCCGCACACTGACTGCAGACAAAACAAGTTTTCACTTTCATAATCGATCACCACACGCAATAAGTTGAAACATTCCTAAAAAAAGCCGTAGTCACCCCTACAGCAAAAATGTGAGAAAAGCGTGTATTTTCAATGGAGATTGGCTGGGTACTAACGAGCGGCTGCCTTTTTAGGATAATACAAGACTTACTGACAAGAAACCATAGGAAAAAAAATGAAACTCAGCGTATAATCTTCAAATTATGTCAGCAACGACGTGTCTTTTATGAAGAAACCCGGACAGTTTGAAAAGTCAATAACCGAGTTGGAAACAATTGTTTCACAATTAGAGAAGGGCGAGTTAGATCTAGATGAAGCTTTAAAGCAATTTGAAAAAGGCGTATCGCTGGCTCGCGTGTGCCAGGATACCTTACGCAAAGCAGAGCAAACCATTGAATTATTATCGTTGAACCCACCTAAACATGATGACGACACTATCCACAAATAACTTATCGCTCATCGGGTATAAAACGCGCCACGAAGACGTGCTCCGTGCCCTGCTTGCTGATACGGTAATCCCCGCACCTCTGATAAAAGAGGCCATATATTATTGCCTTTTCCCGGGCGGGAAACGCGTACGACCCCTCTTGATTTATGCCTGCGGTGAATTATTCGACATCCCACTTGTTAGTTTAGATATTTTGGCAGCCGCCATCGAAATGGTCCATGTGTATTCGTTAATACACGATGATTTACCCGCCATGGATAATGATGATCTGCGTCGTGGACGTCCGACGTGCCATCGTGCTTTTGACGAAGCAACCGCTATTTTGGTCGGTGATGGGTTGCAAGCCTTAGCCGTAGACATACTTCTGCAACAACTGTCTACACACCTTGCGCCTCAGCAAATCATTACAATCACGCATACCCTCATTCAAGCGTGCGGGCCATCCGGAATGGTCAGTGGCCAAAGCTTAGATTTATCCTTACTGCAACAAGGCAAGATTGATGAAACCCATTTGCAAATCATTCATCAACTTAAGACAGGCCAACTTATCAAAGCATGCGTGAATATGACGCTCGAAGCCTGCACGCCCAAAGCATCCGACGCTGCAGCCCTGCGTCAATTTGCACATCATTTAGGTTTGCTCTTTCAAATGCAAGATGATTATTTAGACTATTACGGTCAATTCGATGTGTTAGGCAAAGGCCGCTCATCTGATCTGGCCAATCGAAAACAAACCTTTGCCACATTGTACACGGCGGAGGGGCTGGCTGAATTAATTACCCAGCATGTTGATATAGCTCGCAAGAGTTTGGACCGGTTCGCCGAACACGGACAACGCTTACATGACGTGTTAGACATGGTCCACAAAAGAATTCAGGCCTGAATCAAAGACAGGTTGCCGTCAAGCAGACAAATAAAGCACATGAATCGTTGGGATACAAAGAAAAATACTTGACACCAGGAATATCCGTCTCGTATACTGCGTCCTTTCCACAGTTTGGGGTTATAGCTCAGCTGGGAGAGCGCTTGCATGGCATGCAAGAGGTCGGCGGTTCGATCCCGCCTAGCTCCACCAAAGTCACAACGCCCAATTGTGACGGACAGAATCTGTCCCCATCGTCTAGAGGCCTAGGACACTGCCCTTTCACGGCGGCAACAGGGGTTCGAATCCCCTTGGGGACGCCATATAACCTGATGGTTATATGGACGTCAGTTATCATCGATTAAACCTTTCCTAAATTACACTTGGTCCAACCTAACCAAGCCCTGTTAATCATGCCCATTACAATCGCTCAAAAATCGTCCGCGTATTAAATCCAAACAAACGTTCATGCATGCGATACGCGTACTCATCGGTCATATTCGCAATATAATCACAAATCACTCTTAAGGCTTGCGATTTATCAGGGGCATTTGCAAACAACAAACGGTTCTTGGTGTCCAATAGATTTTCTGGATTAGAACTAAATGCTTCAAATAAACGTTGCACCACTTTTTGTCCACCATATTCAAACGTTCTCGCTTCTTGCGAATCAATCACATATTGATAAATACAGCGCATAAAATAGTCGAGCAACCCTCGTGCTTCGGAATGAAGGACCACTGAATACTGTAATATCAGATGCTCAAAGGTCTCATTGATTAGTAAAATATCAACCGACGTAATAAAATAATTCACCAATTCACCCATCACTTCTTTACGAAGATACAATGAGTTAGCAAACAACGCATCCAAAAAGCATGCCGCTTGGTTTGCCCAGGGCGTACCTTCTAACAATTGACGGAATTCCGGGGTATCAAATTGCTCACGGCGAATGAGGCGCAAATGAATCGCGTCCTCTAAATCATGCACCCCATAGGCAATATCATCCGCAATATCCATAATCGAGCAATCAAACGTATGATAGGCCGTCCGGCCATGATGATCCCCATCAGGTTCTGCGGCTAAGGTTTGAAATAGCAATCTATCCTGCTCTTGAAAAGGTGACAGCAACCAATCGACTTCGGATTGCTCGGCATCAAAATAGGCCTTGGGCGGCAACCAATCATTGATTCGAATCGGTTGTTCCGCATGAATGGCGGCATTAATCGGCCTTTGCGCAGCCACTGCTGACCAGGCTGCAGGGTACTTCAGCACCCCTAATAACGAACGTCGGGTCAAATCCAACCCATAGTCACCATAACTGGTTTCAACTTTTAACAATAAACGCAGCGTCTGAGCATTCCCTTCAAACCCGCCGTGGGCGCGCATCATATAATTCAAAGCGACCTCTCCCCCATGTCCAAAAGGTGGATGGCCGATATCATGCAACAAGCAAATCACAGAAATCAGATCATCATCCGGCAATAAGCCATGGAATGCATTTTCTTGATTGTTCATCCGCAAACTGCGCACAATGCTCGAACCAATCGACGCCACTTCTAAAGAATGGGTCAAACGTGTGCGATGAAAGTCACCCTCATCCGTTCCTAAAATTTGCGTTTTGCGCTGTAACCGTCGAAACGCGGGACAATGAATGACACGCGTTCTATCCCGTTCATAAGGATTGCGATGGTCTAAATGACCACGCTGATGAATTTGACCCGACCGACGATGTGTCCACATAATTTCTTCAAAAATTCCCGTTGTTTTGCTTAAGTTTATTGCAAATATGCAGATAATCATAGTATGTAGAGTAACACGGGATAGTTATGTTCAAATTGAAGGCATTGATTGGATGTTGTGGCGTCGCATTATTCTTAAGTGCTTGTACGATTGACGGTACCGACAACAGTGATTCCTACTGGGATTTCTATTCCAATTCATCCGAGCGTAGCCAACCCTATCCCGAAGGATACGACACCTTGGTCAATGAAAAAAGTATAAAGCCTGTGCCCAACCACTATGGCACACAGCGCGTCTCAGTCCCCGAAAGCTATCATTTAGGCACGAATAGCACACCCGTAACATCGAAAGATGAGGATAAACGTTGGATCGATGGCCAAAATCCGCAAGGCTATACCATTGAGGTTGCAGAAGATAGCAAACCCGCAGCAGTGGCCAATACCTTGCAAAAAACACCTAAAAACGAGCGTGCTGCCGAAATTCAATCTCAACACGGATCGTACCTAGGCGTGTATGGCAGTTACCCCACCCGAGAGGCTGCTGAAAGTAAACTCAATGGTTTGCCTGACGATATCAAACAAAACGCTAAAATAAAAAACTGGCAAACCATTCAAAATGACATGAGGTAACGACACTTTTTTGGGCGAATCATAGCGTACAGGGGTATTCGTTCAAAAAATATTGTCGTGTCAAAATGATAATATCCTAATAGTCCCACGATAAAAGCATCTCCCAGAAACATGAACTACTCTTTGAATTTCAGAAACTCACCTAACAGGTTCGGAGGCGGGGAGCTGGTTTTAACGTTAACAAAAGAGGAAATTTTTAAAATGGAAACCCAGGGGACATTTTAATAGGGGTTTGACACATTAGTTAAAAAATATTGGCAAAAGGAAACATTCAATGTTATACTGGCTTTCCAGCTAATTAGGATTAGAGAAAAAATGTCAGAGAAAATTCGTGGTACAGTAAAATGGTTCAATGAAAGCAAAGGTTTTGGTTTTATTGAAAGCAATGGTAAAGATTATTTTGTTCACTTCAGTGCAATTTTGGGCTCAGGCTTCAAAACTTTATCTGAAGGCGCAGCAGTGATGTTTAAACCAGGTCAAGGTCAAAAAGGTCCTCAAGCAGAAGAAGTCGAAGTCGTTTAATCGCTTATCCGCTTCATTCATCACACACTTGTTTCTTCAAGTGTTACTTTACCCAAGGCGCATCTATTGCACCTTGGGTTTATTTTTTATTTGCGCATAAACTTCAAAGAGTTTAGCATAATTTGATGCATATCTATGCCAGGCAAAAAATTGCTGGAAAGACCCATTTAAATTATTTTGTATGGCATTCGTCCAACAATGAGCATTCTCTTGTATCCACGGGCTCCCATTCCATACCCTTTTGCGTTGACTCGATGGGTTTAAATCTTCAAGTGCTTGTTGCTGAAGATGCATCATCTGTTGGACACCATCCATACATTGCGCCATGCAGGCTTGCTGGTATGCGAAGCATGCCTGCCATGAAACGGTCGGGTCAGATTTGTCTTTTTTCATATCAGTCCTTTGCAACGGAGTTAAGTTAAAGATGACGTTGATTAGGAAAGATGCTGTCCGCCATTAATTGCAATATTGGCCCCTGTAATAAACGCAGACTCATCATCCGCTAAAAAAGCAACCACTCTTGCAACTTCCTTAGGCTCACCTAAACGACCAACGGGTATTTGAGCAATAATACTATTGCGAACCTCCTCTCGCACACTCATTACCATAGGCGTATTAATATATCCGGGAGAGATCGTATTCACGGTAATACACTTCCCTGCAACTTCTTGAGCCAAGGCTTTGGTAAACCCATGCATACCTGCCTTTGCTGCTGAATAATTGACTTGGCCACGCTGACCTTTCTGAGCATTAATAGATGAAATATTGATGATTCGGCCATAATTCTGCTGTATCATACCATCCAACACCGGTTTGGTTAAATAAAAAACACTATTTAAATTCACCGCAATCACATCTTGCCAATCTTCAACTGCCATTTTATGGCATAACTTATCTCGCGTAATCCCTGCATTATTCACTAAAATATCAATTTTTTCATAGCGTTGCAGTAATGCTTCTACCGCCTCAGTGCACGATTGCGGATTGCCGATATCCAAGTAGATTTTATCAATAGCATACCCTAAGTGCGCTTGTTTATCTTGCCAATCTTGTGCGTAATCACCAGTCTTATGATAAGTCGTCACAACTTTCATCCCAGATAACGCAAGTTTTTGGCAAATTGCCGTACCGATCCCACCCATTCCACCCGACACTAACGCAACGCGTTGATAGGTCTGTTGTTCCACTTTATTCGTCATTGCGCCATCCCTGGTTTGATTATTAACTATCGATATAAGTTGACAATTAGACCAAGACAATACTATTGCAAACAGGGTCTAATCATCTTCCCGTAAATAACTTATCAAATTATTCGGTGCCTCATATAACCGAAACGCTTCGTTTGTGCTGGGCTTATCCCATTTTTCTGATTCCGCCAACACCATTTCGGCATCACGACACCCAACACGAATACGTTTTTTTGTCGTCACTTGGCTAAAATCATAATCTTTAGAGGCACTTCGATGAATGCGAGAGCTAAAGCAAATATGCGCCAAAGTAAGATGACACGGTAATTCTTCTTGTAACATATGATTTAATTCATCTTGATGTTCTACGCTTAAGTGCCGACCTAAATTTTGAAGTTTGTGTTGCAATTGTTGACTATGTAAATAGCCTTTGATCACATGCCGTGCGTGTGTACTGTAGGAAATATCCTTGGAGCGTTCATCTACTCCAGGCATGTTAGCGGGCACAAACGGAACCCCCCCAAAACAATCGATCACGAAACATAACGTGTCCACCGCAGGTCTTGTACCTAAAATCACCTCTATGGGTGAATTCGAATGCAAGCCTCCATCCCAATAATAATGGCCATCAATAGCCACGGCAGGAAATCCT
Source organism: Legionellaceae bacterium (assembly GCA_947504795.1). Taxonomy (GTDB): domain Bacteria; phylum Pseudomonadota; class Gammaproteobacteria; order Legionellales; family Legionellaceae. The sequence goes on along the minus strand of CANNJG010000003.1, from coordinate 23,891 downwards.
GGCGGTAATGCGGCGCTAGCCATAATATGTTCAGGAGAGATTAGGTAATTGATATTATTAAAATAAATTAAATGGCCTGTATCAATTTGAACGGCACCCAAGCTTAATCGAGTCATGCTCGCATTCAAGCGATCAAAATCTATAAGTTCCAATAAGGTGTCACGCAGTGGGGACGTATCATAAAAACTCAATGTATTTGGAGTACCCGTCATTTGTAAATAAGGGGATAACCAACGGGGGTAAAAGAAATCCGGCTGGCCAAACGATAACGACGAATTAGTGCTCATTTTATTATATAAATCAGTTGTGGCCTGCTCATAGCCCATAGAATCAAAAAGTGAATAAGTACTTATCCGGTCCCAAAATTCGGCTAATTTGGCAACACGATCTTCAGCTTTATTCCCTACTAAAATAGCTGCTTGAATCGCGCCAATAGATGTCGCTGCAATCCAATCAGGTTCATATCCTGCTCCAAGCAACCCTTTCAAAACCCCAAATTGATACGCACCTAATCCCCCACCCCCTTGCATCACAAATGCTATTCGGGTGTATCCATTAGGATGTTTTTGTTGTTGGCCTGCAAAGCGATCCGCATGAGGGTTATTATAGGCAGGATCACCGGAATGATGGTGTTTACCATACTTCATCATATCTTCCCTTAGACATAAAGACCGCTATCTGAAAATGAAAAATTACGTTCAAGGTAGTACACATATTACGATTCATCCATGGTTCAAGGCTAAAGGTGGGGCTCGGGCAATGAGTCAAAATTATTATCGATTGAGTTCGAATCCTTATTAATCGGTGGTGTATTTAAGTTTACCGATAACTCATCCAATGCCTTATCTAAAGCATTGAATTCTGGCCTTACCAACAAATTACCTACGCCAACCCATGATAAAAGCGAATAGAACGAAGAGACACTCCAAATGAGCGAAAACCAATTTACAATCGATAACTCTATAGCAGTCAGTCCTAACCAAGCCAAAGGAAACGCAATGCCAAACCCTTGCAAAATAGCCGGAAGTACAATGAACAGGAAAAACTCAAAGAGTTTTAACAATAACGTTTTTAAAGAGAGATGGATATCTCTAATTTCTAACATCATTTCTTGTGCGGTTCCAGTATGTAACCCTTTAGAACGATCAAAGCCCACCGGGATGCAATATTTAAACTCAAATGCCTGACAATTGAGCCCCACAGGGATACCATAGAAATACTGGAATAAACGCGGCCGAGTCATCAAATGGTACACCTCTTCAGCCGAAATATAGTCTGAATCTAGTGCTTTTTGTATGGCTGTTGTCATCGGAACTGCTTCAGCGATACCATCCATGCGAATATAGAGTAATGACTGATTTGACCATACAAAACTTGACCGCTCATATTGTTTTGGTTTATCCGTATCAAATGGTTCTTTATACACACGATGTCGATTTCGAAAATAATGTTTTGCTTCAGGAGAGTCCGGGCGCGCAAGAATATCATTCAGCATCTTTAGTACGTTGATACGTTTATCGTAAGGCACAATGCCACGTGTTTTCGGAAAATAACAATCAAAGTTATCTCCAAAATCGCGCAACAGATCTTGGATCTTACGGCAGCGCTTAATTAGCTGTTCATTGTCCAATGAAACCTCTGCCGTCTTTATTGTATTGGTTAATGCATCAAACGCTTCATTGTAAGTCCAGTCTTCAACCAAATTTTCGCCCAGGGGCAAGGGGGATACCATCAAGTCCACCACTTTTTTGGCAGTATCTGGCATCAGGGTCACCGACATAGAGTCATCTGTATGGTTAATGATTTTGGCATGCTCTCCTAATTCATACCAGGCAATATCTCGGTTAAAATCCGGATCAGTTTTTGTAGGTTTGTGCGCAGCAAACTGCTGTGCCCCACCAAACAATGTATGGAGTTGGATGGCTTGATCAAGATTCATCGGAAACTCTACCCATTCAGGTATGTTTTCAGATCGATCCACAAACCAGAAACGTGATTTATCAGGATCCTTCTCATTTGCCACAAACACATATACGCTCTCTCCTTTCCCGTAAAAAGTCATGGCGGCGGGCTTTTGTCGATATTTACGAATTGTCAAAGCAGGTTTTGTGGTTGTAAATTGCTTAACGATAGCCAGAATAGCTCGACGTTCCTGAGTCGTATCCGAACCAAATAAAGACGATAGTCTCGAAATTAGGGTCTGGTCACGTTGTAATTCCCTCAACAGATTATCGCCATATTTAAATAGCCGATCCGTTTCGAAATTCTCTGGAATCAGCAATCTCATTTTAGCCTGTGTCATTTTCAAAAAATAACCACAGTCGTTTGAAAAGGAATGCGGCACACTGATTTGTAAACTTCGATTAGAATTGGGAAAGTTAAATTGAATAGCTACAGGTTGGTTAACCGGTCTCTCAAGTACTGTGCTCGAAAGAGGCGTATTTTGTACAGAAGTTCCTGTTCCGTAGGCATTAATGTAAACCATTTTTTTTGTATTGTTGTCAATATAAAAACAATTACGACACTCCTTAAGTATAGCGTTTTGTTGCAATTCGTCTTGCGGGTAATAAAGTTCGTAATCTAGTGATTTTACGAGTCTAGTCAAGGTATGACGATAGTCTTCAGCAGGCGTTTCCTGAACATATTCTTTAAAAACCGGCTTTAATGCGGGATCTCGGCAGTCTATGCGCATATCTTCTAGGGTAATCTCATTAGGCTTAAACAAATAGGTAGTTTCAGTCGTGACACAATACTCATCGGATTTATGCTCGATCGTGTTATTTTCCCACCATTGCTTAATAAAATGCTCTTCGATAATCACAACACCGGAGGGGTCGCTATTAAAGTGAATTTTGGTTTCAGGTTGATTAAAGACAATATTTGGAACTTTATGCTCAAAATCATTAAATGTTGCATTCTGAATGCCCGCTTGATGAAAATGCAAACACGCCTTCTCTGCAGCTGCTCCCCTTTGTTCTTCTGATTGTATGTCCTTAAAAAGGTAGTCTTTAAAAAAAACCTTCAGTGCATCAATGGTTTTAAAGTACTTTTGAACACCTAAATGTTTTTCCTTCATGTCCCCACATAGGTCTGATAATTTAACTCCGTTGATATAATATTGACATAAATGTTTGCTGTCAGCCCATCTATTCCAATCACTTAAGGTAGCCTCAGCGCGGTTGGCACCTGCAACAGTGTCTTCGACATCGTATTTCAATACAGAGAGATTGACGGGTTGGTGACAAAGAGGCTTAGGCAGCATACTTTATTTACCTTATAGATTTATTTATGGCCATTATTCCTAGTATAGATGTCTATTTGAGATTTTCAACATACCCTAATTTTTCTGCTGCATTTTCTGAATATTGTCATTAATTTTTTTAAACTGTGCTTGGTTTTGCGTATTGGCTTTTTGAATTTCAGCCTCTAAATTAGTTTGCATTTGTTGTAATTGTGCTTGAACCTTGGTATTAAAATCTTTCATTTGTTTTTGCTGAGATTCTTGCAATTGTTGCAGTTGCGCTTGAATTTGACTATTCAACATTTGAATTTGCTTTGACACGCTATCATCAGCCGCCATGCAAACACTTGATATACCTAGAGTACAAACCAACATGACTGCTTTCATCCCTTGTCTATAACGCATAATTTTCTTCCTTTCTAAAGTTAGTTTCTCTATTAACTTTATCAAGAACTAAGATTGCTGACAAGGCTATGTTTTAAGTCAGGACTGACGTAAAAAGCAAGCCACCTAAAACGCATTCGTAAAGGTATACATCTTTTATTTATTAAAAAAATACGTTATGCTTCTCGATAGGAAAGACCAACCCCTCTATCAACATGGATGATACCCTTAGCACCGCAGCCTTAGTGCTGGTACAAGCGCACTTATTGGATTCCGCAGTCGCTCACAAGCATGACCAAGCCGCTCGGGCGTGTGCCAGCCGTTTGCTGACGTATTTGGTCCATCATACTCACCTTTGTCCTGTCACTATGGCTCAGTGCCTAGCCAATCATTTTGGATTGCCGCTTATCGACTTAGCACAGATAGATCGCAACACGCTCCCACTCTCCTTACTCACTCCTGCCTTTTTACGTTATCACCACATATTACCCATTCGCTGTGAAGCCAATCAGCTCTATCTAGCAGTGGATGATCCAAGCGAACACTGGATATTTAACGAAATTCAATTTTTAACGGGTCATCGTGTTCTGCCTATGGTGGCACTAACCACTCAATTAAGCCGAATGCTTGAGGACGTATTACGTGAAACAGAACATCAAGATCTTTCGGAGTATGCTCGCGCACAATCTAATAGCCTGCTCAAACCCTCACCTGCAACCCTAGACGAAGCGCCCATTGTCTCTTTTGTATACCGTTTATTACATCAAGCGATTGCTCAACAAGCAACTGATCTCCATTTTGAACCCTACACGGACACCTACCGCGTCCGTTACCGCAAAGATGGCCTGCTGCATGAACTGGCTAGCCCTCCTCACAGCGTCGCGCCTCGGATTGCAGCCCGTTTAAAAATCATGGCAGACCTGGATATTGCGGAACGTCGTTTACCCCAAGATGGAAGATTTTCTATCACCGATAAGACCCAGCGCACGATTGATTGCCGCTTAAGTTCCTGCCCCACCTTGGGTGGCGAAAAAATTACCATTCGTATATTAAACGCTGCGACCCAGCGTTTAACCCTTCCTGATCTAGCTCTCATCCCGCGCGATGCCATTTGTCTTCAGCAGGCACTCTCACGACCACAAGGACTTATTTTGGTCACAGGCCCTACCGGTAGTGGCAAAACCATCACCCTTTATGCAGCTATCCACCATCTCAATACGGGAGAAAAAAATATATCAACGGTAGAAGATCCCATTGAAATTCAGCAGCCCGGTATCAACCAAGTACAAATCAATCCGAAAATTGGATTGGGTTTTGCCACCGTCTTGCGCGCCTTACTCCGCCAAGATCCCGATATCATTATGGTCGGTGAAATCCGGGACCAAGATACTGCAGAAATGGCTATTAGAGCTTCACAAACAGGCCATTTAGTATTATCTACTTTACATACTAACAGTAATGCGCAAACATTAATCCGCCTACAACAACTCGGGATCCCAACCTATTTGCTTGCCGAGTCACTCACGCTCGTTATTGCACAGCGATTAATACGACGGTTATGCGTCATATGTAAACGTCCTGCAGACCGAGTGGATCGGGGTTACCAGGCCGTAGGCTGTCATCAATGCTACCAGGGCTATAACGGCCGCATCGCAATTTTTGAAACCATGCCGATTTCTAAAACGCTGCGACATTTGCTGATGATTCCCAGCAGCACCACCGAAAAAATAACCCATCAGGCTCAACAAGAGGGCATGCTCACGCTCTATGAAGCTGGCTTGAGCCACGTTCATACAGGAGCCACAAGCTATGCAGAAATTCAAACACTACTTTAAATCATCTCGAAAAAAAGCGTTTAATTGGACCGGCATTTCTCCTCTAGGAGAACCTAAGTTTGGGCAAATTCAAGCGCACAATCGCACCCATGCTCAACAATATTTGCGACAGCAGGGGCTGATTATCAAAACCCTTTCGCATTCACGCCAATGGTCTCGTGGCATTCGACCCTGTGATATAACCTATTTCATCCAGCAATTAACCACCTTAATCTCGGCTAATCTTTCTATTCAACAAGCACTATTGATTATCTTATCCTGTCAAAGGAGTGCTCAACACATCGCGCTAGTGAGCAAAATTCAATTAGTCACCGCATCCGGAAGCAGCTTATCGGAAGCATTGCAGCAGCACCCACGTTGGTTTAACCCATTCATCTGTGCCCTCATTCGCCTGGGTGAACAATCCGGAATGTTAGTGTCTATGCTTCAACAAATTACCGCGCATCTCACCCAACAGGAGCGACTTCAACAACAATTACGCACTATTCTTACCTATCCGCTTGTCGTTTTGGGTGTTGCAAGCCTCATTACGCTTCATTTAATTTTAAGCGTCATTCCACAATTTCAAAGCTTATTTGAACACACTCACGGACAACTCCCTACCGCGACGCGCGTCTTAATTCAAATGACGACGTTGATTAAAACAGATGGATTCTTGGGCTTGTTGCTGGGATGCGGCTTAATTTGCTTGTTTTATACTTTGTATCAGCGTGTGACTCGAATAAAGCGCTGTTGGCATCGTTGGTTATTAAAATTACCTCATCTTGGCGAGTTATGTCAGTATATCACGTTGGCCCGCACGTTTAATGCTCTGGCAGTAGCAAACCAAGCTGGTCTTCCATTCATCGATGCTCTACAATGGGTAGCGCACGCTGCGGGCAATCTTTGTTTCACTGAAGCTTTTTTGCAACTCCGTAGATCACTTATGCAAGGCGACAGTATTCGTTCCTCAGTGTATCATGCCCGTATATTTCCAGAATTAGTGGTACATATGCTAGGCCTAGGCGAAGAATCTGGGACGTTACAAACCTTACTCACCGACCTAAGCGACTACTATGCGCATCAAGTAGAACAGCGTATACAACGCTTAAGTCGTTTGATTGAACCCGCCATCATGCTGGTGCTGGGCGTCCTAGTTGGCGGTTTAATCCTGGCTATGTATTTACCCATCATGCAACTAGGAACGCTATTATGAATCCGCTGTTACCAACAATCATTTTGTCCTATCCGATTACTATGGTGATACTATTCGGCGTCTTTTCACTTCTGGTAGGGTCAGTGTTATCCATGATGATTTATCGCATCCCAATCATGCTGGAGCAACAACATCGAAGGACAGGAGATACGCTTATCGAACCCTTGGCGCGCTTTAATTTATGGGTGCCTCGCTCTCATTGCCAACACTGTAAAAAAACAGTCCCCGCGCATCATAATCTTCCCCTAATCAGTTATATTCTTTTACGAGGGCAGTGTGCGTTTTGTCATCGCCGCATTGATTGGCAATACCCTACCGTAGAAGCGCTCACTCTGGGACTCTCATTATTTGCGTTATATCATTTTGGGTATCATCTCATTTTATTAGCGGCATTACCGTTTATTTGGTTCATCATTTGTCTTGGATTTATTGATCTCAACCACCAATTACTGCCTGATTCGCTCACATTGAGTCTTCTTTGGTTGGGGTTATTAATCAATTCTCAAGCCTTGTTTTGTCCATTAAGTTGCGCGGTTTGGAGTGCTGCTGGGGCTTATATTAGCTTATGGTTATTTATTCAATTGTTTTATTTAATCACTGGGAAAATAGGCATGGGAAATGGCGATTTTAAATTATTTGCGGCGTTTGGTGCTTGGTTTGGCTGGATCGCATTAAGCAAGATTTTACTCATTGCCTGCGTACTCGGAAGTGTTATTGGCATCGCTTATCTTCGCATCACCCGTCAAAACCGCCACACAGCTATTCCATTTGGGCCTTATTTGACTATGGCGGGGTTGATTCAATTATTTTCTTGACGCGCGATGTTGAAACAACTCTGAAAAAAAAGATGAATTGTTAATACCTAATTCAGCAAAAATCTTCTGTACTCTATCCCAGCTATTTTCCTGTTCAATACTCTCTACCACCAAATCAAATCCCATGTTTTTATCCACTGGAACCCCCCATCCATTAATATAACAAAGCCCGCGAATACGTTTGGCTTTGATATGTTGACGTTTTTCTGCGGACAATAAAAATGCATGCACATCTTGGTAGAGTAGTTTTAAGAAAGCTTCATTCGACTCCGAAGAAAACACACCGCTATTTTGTAATTCATGGCGCACTTTCGCTTCTTCAAGGGAACGTTGTCCCACCAAAAATTGTGCCACCGCATCATCTAAAGCTGCTGCTGCACGATAACATGCTAAGGCTTGGAGTCGCGCAAACGGATACTTTTTTTTACGCTCAACTGATTCATACTGTTTAGCCAGCTCAAAGTACAGGGAAATTTCTTTACGAAGCCCTTCGGTAGTCGACGTATTATTCATCCGACTCGTCGCAATGACTTTTATTTGCTTTTGCAAACTTTTAATCTTGAATCGTTTGAACCAACCCATGCCCCTTCCCTCTTGTTAAAATAGCCATTGAAAAACACCAGCGACGAGAAACACAACAATCACTATCATAGTCATACGGAGAAATAGTCCGCCAGACTCTTCTAAATCAGAATTTTCAACATTTTTCCTCGTTTGCGCTTCGGGTACAAAACGATTCACCTCATAAATTTCATTATCAATTTTATTGGATAAAATATCCGCCATGATAAACAACACAACGGCTGGTAGATCTAAAATACCAAATAAAAGCCAATTCACGCTAGAAGGACCCATACCATAGTCGCTCTCCAGCATCGCCATCAAATCTATAAGAAAGCCAGGTAGCGCATAGTGCCAACCAAAAATAAGGTTAGGAATGAGGAATAGACTAAATGCAAACAACCCAAGACTGGTAATTAAGGACAACATACCCGCAATATACGAAAAATGATTTTTTTTATAACGATCCTGTTCCATAATTGTCTGCTATCATGCATGTCAAGCCATACAATCACCTTAGCAGATAAGCCTAATTTTGCCAAGATACTTTCATAAACAGCACCTACTTACTCATGTTAACGCTGCTTCAAAAAAAACCTATCCCTCGTGGTGACGTTCCACGATGATAGCATCAAACAACGCTACTATTTGTTGTGCTGCGGATTGAATATGCAAGTTTGCAATCTTTTCTAGTATCGCTTCACGATTAATTTGCAGCGCATGAATCGCAGCTAATAAACTTGTCGTAGACAAATTTTCTTCTGCAATGACTTGGCTAATTCCAAGGGATTCAAAATAGTGGGCATTTTGAATCTGGTCACCGCGACTCCTCAACCGTGGCAGCGGAATCAAGACATGCGGCTTAGCTAACGCCAATAACTCATACAACGTATTCGCACCTGCGCGCGACACCACCCAATCGCTGGCTGCCAATAAATCGGGCAATTCTGCATCAGCATATTCGAGTTGATAGTACCCAGACCGACATCCGAACGCTGGATCCAATTTGCCTTTACCACACAAATGAATCACCTGAGCCATAGGCGCCAAGGCTTCTAATGAGTGGCGAATAAACAGGTTGATGGCATGGGCACCTTGACCGCCGCCCATCACCAGCAAACAGGGTTTATCCGGTTGGAATCCACAGCGCCTCAATCCTTTATTGCGATCCCCCTGAAATAACGATTCACGAATGGGCGTTCCGGTCAGGATCACCTTATCTTGTTGTTTAATGCCAGCTTTACCTGCCGCAAAGGTGACGCAAATCTTATCCACAAACGGAAAACTTAAACGATTCGCCAAACCTACAGAAAAATCAGATTCATGCACGACAATCGGCGTCCGCGTCAACCAGCCACCTAGGACCACAGGGAGTGCCACAAATCCACCTTTAGAAAAAATCAATTGCGGTTTGATCCTTCGTATCAGTCTATAGGCTTGGACAATCCCTTTGATAACGCGCACCGGATCGAACAAATTTTGCCAACTCAAATAACGTCGCAATTTACCGGTGGCTATGGGATGATAAGGAATGCCTAACGCTTCGATCATCTCACGCTCTTGGCCCTGCTCCGAGCCAATATAATCGATGATCCATCCTTGTGCTTGTAGCCCTGGAATCAACGCTAAATTCGGCGTGACATGACCCGCACTTCCCCCACCGGTTAATACAATGTGTTTTTTAGGCTTCATGCGTCACCAATAAACTTAAGTCAATTGCACGCACCGACTTCGTGAGTGCACCTACAGAAATATAATCGATGCCCATATCCGCAATCGTTGCAAGATTCGACTGGCGGATCCCCCCGGATACTTCTAATGGACATACTTTAGGATTATTGAGGCTGACAGCAGCACGGATCATCGTTTCATCAAAATTATCTAACAAAACGCGATCCGGCTTGCATAATAGGGCTTGGCGTAACTCTTCTAAAGTTTGGACTTCTATCTCTAAAAATAGTTCCGAATCGGCCTGACGCGCTGCTGTTATCACCGCGGCGATAGAACCATAAGCCGCGATATGATTTTCTTTGATAAGAAAGGCATCATACAAACCCATGCGGTGATTCATAGCACCCGCACACGCCACTGCATATTTTTGAGCTTTACGTAATCCGGGTAGGGTTTTGCGTGTATCTAACAAGCACGTGGTTGATCCGGTCAATTGCTGAAGATAATGATACGTTTGGGTCGCGGTACCCGACAATGTTTGTAGAAAATTCAACGCAGTGCGCTCCCCGGTCAGTACTGCGCGCGCCGGACCCTTTAAGCGACATAAGGTCGTTGGCTTGTCTTGCCACCCCCCTTCTGCAACCAACCATTCACACTCAATGCGAGTATCTAATAACGCAAATACTGTGTTAACCCATGCTTGGCCACAAACCAATAACGCTTCCCGGGCGATAATCTCTGCAGTCAAAATTTGTTCTTCGGGTAATAACGCTGCCGTAACATCACCTGAACCGATGTCTTCGGTTAAAGCACGTTTAACCTCGTCAAGAATAGCAGGCTCATCCATCGTGCTTACTCGAAATTTTAAAGCGCGACTTTAACCATAAGGGCGTTATCAAAGTCGTCACAACAATCATCACGACAATAGCAGAAAATAACGTCTCAGGAATCACTCCGATTGTTTTTCCTACCGATGCAAATACAAGCCCCACTTCGCCTCTGGGTAACATACCAATCCCAATCATTAAGCGATCATCGCGCTTGTTTCCACCAAAACCACTGATCAATTTACCCAGCACCGCCACACCAATCAAACACGCGGCAAATAGCATGACCTTGAGATCACAAAAGGTTTCTAATTTGACTTGAATGCCTACCAACATAAAAAAAATGGGCGCAAACACAGTCTCAAAGGGTGCTAATAGATTTTTAATGGACAACGGATTTTTTAATTCGCGCTCACGCGATTCAAAAAAACCATCATTCAAAATCATACCCGCCATAAAAGCACCCATAATAGTAGACATTTGTACTAATGCCGCTAACCATGAGAAAAACATGACAAAGATAAAACTTACCAGCAATTTCGCTTCCCAAGGATCAGAAAACGAAAACCAACCAATCATTTTTTTTAGTAACAGCGGACCAAACCATAAAGTCAAAGGAAAAAAGATCACTGCAAAAAAGATCAATCGCGACATCGTAAAAATATCGAGATGGACACTCATCACCATCCCACTTACCAAAGCTAGGATGAGTAAACCCAATATATCATCGATCATCGCTGCGCCCAAAATAGTCCGTGCTTCTCGCGTGTTTAATTTTTTCAGATCTTGAAATACTCGTGCTGTAATCCCAATACTGGTGGCTGATAGGGTTGCCCCTACAAACAAGGCGGTACTAAATTCTCCTTTTGGTAAGAGGCATTGCATAACAAGAATACCTAAGACGACCGGAACCACAACCCCAATCACGGCGACTTGCATCGATTCTCGGCCTGTCTTTTTTAGATCTTCTAGAGAGCTTTCTAAGCCCACCATAAATAATAAAAAAATCACGCCATATCGTGAAAAAGCATCCACGACATATGTGATTTTAATCCATTCCTGCCCTCCGGAAGTCGACAGGGCAACTAACAATTCCTTGGCATAATTCGTATCGGGAATCACCGCACTTACCGCATGCTTTATCGTAACACCGTCTAGCATCTTTTGAATCACATCAAACAATGCAGAACTATCACGAAGAATAACCATGAGTTGCAGGCCACCGAAGTAACAAGCGTTCCCGACCATAACGCCCATTAATAGCTCACCCAACACACCGGGTTGCCCTAAGCGTTTAGCGATGTAGCGCCCAATAATCCCGAAAAATAAAATTAACGTCGCCCACAAAACGATCCCGCCAGCCGGATCGCTGTGCCCGCCCGAGGAGCCGGCCCACACAACTCCAGCAACCATTGTCACCAGCAAACACAAAAATTTGGCAATCGTCATGACACCGACTCTGGCATCTCATCAGAAGCGACCATTTTGCCTAAAAACATGCAAGTGTCTAATACAGAATCTGGATTGAGGGATAACGAGTCAATCCCCTCTTGCATCAACCATTTCGCAAAATCAGGATGATCCGACGGGCCCTGCCCGCAAATGCCAATATATTTTGATTGCGCTTTACAAGCCACGATTGCCATGTGCAGTAACGCCTTAACAGCCGGATTTCGCTCATCAAACTGCGCTGCCACCAAAGCTGAATCCCGATCAATACCTAGGGTTAACTGAGTCAAATCGTTCGAGCCAATCGAAAAACCATCAAAATAATGCAGAAACTCGTTCGCAAGTAAGGCATTTGCAGGAATCTCACACATCATAATCAATCGCAATCCATGCTCACCGCGCACTAACCCGTTGTTTGTTAAGGTTTCAATCACCGCTTTTGCTTCCTCCAGAGTCCGAACAAATGGGATCATCACTTCTACATTCGTCAAACCCATCCCTTCTCGAACACGTTTAATCGCCTGGCATTCTAGAGCAAAACAGTCCGAAAATTGGGGTGAAGCATAACGAGACGCACCTCGAAACCCTAACATAGGATTTTCCTCGAGAGGTTCGAATAAATCTCCCCCAATCAAATTCGCATATTCATTCGATTTAAAATCGGATAAACGGACAATGACAGGTTTCGGATAAAACGCAGCAGCAATCGTCGCAACCCCTTCTTTTAAACGCTCAACGTAATACTCGACCGGCGACGCATAGGCCGCAGTTTTTTCTAGGATAGTCTGTTTAAGCGCATCATCTTGCAAGGAATCGAATGCTAACAGCGCACGCGGATGGATACCGATGGTGTTCGAAATCAAAAACTCTAAGCGCGCCAACCCCACCCCAGCATTGGGAATAGATTGAAACGCAAAGGCTCGCTCAGGATTGCCGACATTCAGCATCACTTTGACGGGTAATTCCGGCATTGTATCAACATTCAAAGTCAACCGCTCGAAGGGCAACAACCCTTGATAAATAAATCCTGACTCTCCTTCAGCACAACTCACTGTGACGGCATCCCCGTCCTTCAGCGCATCGGTAGCATTACCACACCCTACGACCGCGGGGATCCCAAGTTCGCGCGCAATAATTGCGGCATGGCAGGTCCGTCCGCCGCGGTTCGTAATGATCGCTGCGGCACGTTTCATAACGGGCTCCCAATCTGGATCCGTCATGTCGGATACCAAGACATCACCCGGTTGCACACGATGCAACTCTTGGACGTTACGAATAATGCGCGCTTTACCCTGACCGATGCGTTGTCCAATACTGCGACCTTCGGTCAATACCGTCCCTCGTTGTTTAAGATGATACCGCTCTAAGGTTTGCTGTGACGCACGGCTCATCACCGTCTCAGGCCGTGCTTGCAAAATATACAAACGCCCATCTAACCCATCTTTGCCCCATTCAATGTCCATAGGACGACCGTAGTGAGTTTCAATCGTCAAGGCTTGGCGTGCCAAGGCCTCTATGTCTTCATCTGTTAATGAAAATTGGCGTTGCAATGCCATCGGCACGGTTTCTGTTTTAACAGTTTCTTTGTCGCAATAGGTCATTTTCATTGCCTTTGCACCCAAACTACGCCGAATCACTGCCGATTTGCCAGCACGCAATGCCGGTTTATGCACATAAAACTCATCGGGGTTAACCGCGCCTTGCACCACCATTTCCCCTAACCCATACGCAGAGGTGATTAAGATGACTTGGTCAAATCCCGATTCGGTATCCACAGTAAATATCACACCGCTCGCGGCTAAATCGGATCGCACCATTTGCTGTATCCCGGTGGACAATGCAACGGAACGATGTTCAAAATTATTATGCACACGATAAGCAATCGCACGATCGTTAAATAAAGATGCAAAAACACGTTTAATCGCTATCAAAACCGCGTCTATCCCGCGGACATTTAAAAAAGTTTCTTGCTGTCCTGCAAAGGAAGCATCCGGCAAGTCTTCTGCTGTGGCTGAGGAACGAACCGCCACACTAAATCCTTCATGTCCAATAGTCTTGCTGAGGGTGGCATACCTGGTTCGCACATCGGCTTCAAATCCATCAATAAAAGGTGTATCAAGGATCCAATTGCGTATGGTTTTACCAACACTGGCTAATGCTTGTATGTCGTCTATGTCTAACGTGTCCAACAGTTGATGAATCTTTTCATCCAACCCTTGTTGCGTTAAAAAGGCCCGAAAAGCGTCTGCAGTGGTTGCAAATCCCGACGGCACCGAAACCTCAGCCGCAGATAGATGACGAATCATCTCCCCTAAGGAAGCATTTTTTCCCCCTACTTGAGCGATATCCTTTAATCCCACCTGCTGAAAATCAATCGTATTCACACAGCCTTGCATCCCAACCCCTTGCACGATTCACAATCCCACGATTGTACTGATTTTTCAGTCAGGTTAAAAGGTGCTGCATACTCATGGTGATGATTCATGACGGACTTAGTTCCCTTCTGGTTAAATATCTACTATTATATGCAGTTTCATTGTGAGCGTACGCTATGACTCTTTCAGCACTCAATGCTATATGTCCCATCGATGGACGCTATTTAAAAAAAACAATGGCCTTGAGCCCTTTTTTTAGTGAATTTGCGCTGATTTATTATCGTTTGCTGGTTGAAATTCGCTGGCTAGAATCCCTCGCTGCTAATGAAAACATTACTGACATTCCTGCGCTCGACGACAATGCTAGAGCGTACTTAAACAATATTCTTTCACAATTTGACGAACACGAAGCCTTAAAAGTAAAAGCGTTTGAAAAGCAAACGAACCATGATGTCAAAGCCATTGAATATTATTTGCGCGAAAAACTAGAAAATTTTCCAGCATTACAACCCATCTCCAGTTTCATTCACTTTGCGTGTACCTCAGAAGACATTAACAATGTTGCCTATGCATTAATGATTAAAGAAGCGATTGCAAAAGTCATTCAACCGACGCTTGCAGAAATTGTAGGCGGCATTACCGTTTTGGGTAAGCAACACGGCGACTTTCCAATGTTATCGCGTACCCATGGCCAACCCGCCACCCCAACGACCATCGGCAAGGAGCTGATTAATTTTGTTGCACGCCTCAAACGCCCGATACAACAATTAGCCGAAGTCTTAATCGCAGCCAAATTTAACGGTGCGGTAGGCAATTATAATGCACATTGCATCGCCTATCCGGAAATCGATTGGCGTAAGCATTGCTATCGCTTCATTACGTCGTTAGGCCTCTCTTTTAGCCCCTATACAACCCAAATTGAACCGCATGATGGCATTGCTGAAGTTTCACATTTAATGGTGCGCATCAATACCATTTTGTTAGACTATACCTGTGATATATGGTCCTATATTTCTCTGGGTTATTTTAAACAAAAAACGGTTGCCAACGAAGTGGGATCTTCGACTATGCCCCACAAAGTCAATCCTATTGATTTTGAAAATGCAGAAGGTAATCTCGGATTATCTGATGCACTCTTTACTCATTTTGCTAATAAATTACCGCGCTCACGCTTGCAGCGCGATTTATCGGATTCCACCGTGTTACGCAACTTAGGGGTTGCCTTTGGCTATGCGCTTATCGCCTATCAAGCCATTGCACTCGGTAATGATAAATTACAAATTAACCAAACCGCGCTCCAAGCGGATCTGGAAAGCAATTGGGAAGTGGTCGCCGAAGCCATTCAAACCGTGATGCGCCGTTATCAGATTTCTAATGCCTATGAGCAACTGCGTGATCTCACCCGTGGACAAGGCTTAGACCAAGAAAGTTTGAAAACTTTTATTCAAAATCTTACGATTCCTGATGA
Source organism: Legionellaceae bacterium (assembly GCA_947504795.1). GTDB lineage: Bacteria > Pseudomonadota > Gammaproteobacteria > Legionellales > Legionellaceae. The sequence goes on along the minus strand of CANNJG010000003.1, from coordinate 8,070 downwards.
TGCTAAACAACGCTTATTAGCGTTATCACCCGGCAGCTACATTGGACTTGCAAAACAATTAGTGAAAGCGTTCTCATGACTACCGTCCCTTCTCAACAAGGACAAACGTTACACTATGATGTGTTAATTATCGGCTCAGGGCTTGCCGGGCTCCATTATTGCATGCAGCTCTTACACAAAAAACCTCAAGCCAAGATTGCCATTCTCTCCAAAGTGAGTGCCGATGAATGCAATAGTCGTTACGCACAAGGCGGGATTGCTGCAGTATCGTTAGAGGATGATTCCATTGAGTCACATATTAACGACACCTTACGCGCCGGCGATGGCTTATCATACCGCCCAACCGTTGAAGCGATTATTCGTCAAGGACCTGAAGCAATCGCTCAACTAGAAGCCTATGCGATTCATTTTCAACAAACCAACGCTGGCTACAGTTTGGCGCAAGAAGGAGGACACTCCCACCGCCGTGTATATCATTGTGGCGATCACACCGGTCTCACCCTAATTGACGCCTTACTGGCATGGGTCCGACAACAAACTCAAGTCACCATTCTCGAAAACCATATTGCGGTGAATTTAATCACGCATTACCACCCCCACAAAATTAGGAATCAAGGAGAAGTACTGGGTGCCTATGTACTCGATACCACCTCGCAACACATTCATACCCTATTAGCACGTTGTGTAGTCCTAGCCACCGGTGGTGCTGGGAAAACCTATCGTTATACCACCAATCCGATGATAGCCACCGGTGATGGCGTCGCGATGGCCTATCGCGCCGGCGCGCGGGTGGGCAATATGGAGTTTTATCAATTTCATCCTACGTTGTTATACCATCATACTATCCACAATTTTCTCATTTCCGAAGCGGTACGTGGCGAAGGAGCCCTCCTCAAACATCCGGATACGGGCGAACGCTTTATGAAACGCTATGCACCAGACCAGCTAGAGCTCGCAACACGCGATATTGTGTCTCGCGCTATTTTTAATGAAATCGAACTCAGTAATCAGCCTTATGTACACCTAGATATCACGCATCAACCTCGATCTTTTTTAAGCAAACGCTTTCCGAAGATCTTTGAAACGTTGTTATCGATTGGGATTGACATGAGTCAAGATATGATACCCGTTGTTCCGGCAGCACATTATCAATGCGGCGGTGTCCTAACCGATACGCAAGGCCAGACGGATCTAAAACGCTTATATGCCATAGGCGAGGTAGCCTTTACCGGATTGCATGGCGCCAATCGGCTGGCGTCTAATTCTTTATTAGAAGCAGTTGCCATGGCTTTTAATGCATCGAAAACATCCATAGCTGATATTGACATGCCCACGCAAACAAGTTTGGACATCCCGAGTTGGCAATCGGTTGAACAAGACAATGCCAGACGCGCCAGCCAAATTAACGCGCATTGGTTGGGATTACGTGGAGAGATGACGTCTTATGCCGGGATCATCCGTACCGAAGCAGGTCTTCAAGATCTATTACAACTGATTAGCAAACGCCAAGCGATTATCGAAGAGTATTATTGGAAATATCCCATCACCCGTGATTTGATAGAACTGCGTAATATTATCTTAAACGCCGAATTAATCGTTAAAGCCGCTCTTTCAAGGCGAGAATCCCGCGGCGGACACTACCGTGAAGATTTTCCAGAAAAGCATTCTATAGGTCAAGAAAGTATTGCTAAGATGACAGGAGTTCCTGATCATGTTTAAACCAACTACCACCTATCAACCCCCGCAGTCAACCATGCGTATCACTCAAGATATGACGATTTGTCAGAGTGATTATCCGTTGGATTGGTATCCGCCTGAATTAATCCCATACGCTGAAGAATATTTGGCTTTGCCTGACCGTAAATTGACAACAGTTTTAGCCTGGATGACCCCTTACATGCAAAAAGCCCAAGATCATTTTGGGGATCAATTATTGCTGTTAGCCCACTATTACATGGGGGGGGACATTGTTCGCCTGGTTGAGCAATTTGGTGGAAAGATTGGCGATTCTTATCAATTGGCGTTGATGGCTGCCCATCACCCTGAAAAATCAGTCATTATTGAGTCTGCCGTGCATTTTATGGCTGAGTCGATTCGTATTTTGGCTCACGATACGCAGCAAGTGTTTATCACCAATCCTAAATCGGGTTGTACGATGGAGATTTTAGCCAAAGATTTTATGGTAGAGCCTGCGTTTTTGGATCTCAATGAACGTTATGGAAAAGAAAATATTTTACCGGTGTGCTATATGAATACGTCTGGCCGTGTGAAAGCCATGACCGGCGCGCAAGGTGGTGCGGTATGTACCAGCTCGAATGTGAAAAAAATTGTGCAATGGGCTCGTGCTAAAAATAAAAAAATCCTGTTTATTCCGGATCGACATATGGGTGAAAATGTCGCTTATTGGCTAGGCATGAACAAACTCGCTTATTGGCCTGGCGGCACTGCGGGCGCGCAATACAGTTTAGCCGCACAAGATCAAAAGACACTCAACCAATTTGATGAAGCTGAATTCATTTTATTTGGCAGTGAATGTGCCGTGCATACCTACTTTCAACCAGAAATGTGCGCGTATTGGCACCAACACGGGTATACCACCATCGCGCATCCCGAATGTCGATTAGAGGTCATTAAAATTGCGCAACATGCCGGCTCAACTGCCTTTATTTGGGACTTTGTAGTCCATGATCGCGCCAACACACAGCGCTACGCTATCGCAACTGAAAATCATATGGTAGAAAACCTCAAGCAACATTGTTTAAAATTAGGCATACAAGTCGTTAATCTTGCCGAAGCACCGATCGCCAAAGGCCGTCCAGGCGTTGGATGCGGTTGTGCCACCATGTCCCGAAACGATCCGCCACATCTTGTAGGACTCCTGGACTCACTTCGCCAAGGAAAATCCATGGCCTATCATGAAGTTCGTGCGGGAGATATCGTTTCGGAGTTCACGGGGATCCGCCAGCGCCTTGAGAATCAGGATCAGAATTGGGTCATCGACCATGCTAAAACAGCTTTACGCAATATGATAGCGATTACAGAATCTGACGTTTCTCCGTAGTTCAAAATTTAGGTTGAATAGGGAGCCTCTTGAAAAATTACGAATATTTTGACCGATTAGCAGCATGACGCTCTTTAAAAAAATCACGTCAACCATTCAATGGTCAACAATATATTTTCTATCCATTTTACTCCAAATATAAGGCTAGCCACGCTCTTCCGGCCGACAAACCGCGCTTCCCCCTCAAGTACCGCGGACTCTCCGACGAGCCGCGCTTTATGCGCGGTATCCAACGATCTTGCTTAATTCATGGACCCCGCTATGAAGTAGCGAGGCGTAAACGGTGCAGCAGCGCTAGACAGTATAGTGGTTGCGTCCTGATCGCTATTTGTGAATTTTGCAAAAGGTTCTAGATGCAAATTAAATTCTATAATGTATAATAAATAAACTATAAAGCCACATTAAAGGACATAATGACGCGCACAATCAAACCTTCACCCAATAATGCGACAAGGACTGCTAAAAAGAATACACTCACCTATGGGTTATTCAAGCATGGCCTGTTATGGCTGAGCTCCGGAATCAAAAAAACAATCTATGCGAACCCTAGCGCAAGAGATGATTTAAAACAAAACGAAGGGATGAGTATTTATTGTATTCATGGCACAGGCGATCGCCATGGCTCTTTATCCGATCTTGCCGAGCGTCTGGTCCATGGTGAGCTGCCAAATAATGTTTTGAAAGTGGTTCTAGTGCAATTTTATACGTTCACACAAGAAACACGCATTGAATTTTTTGCCGAGCAACTTGCGGATCAAATAAAAGCAAACAACGATCAAAACGTCATCCTATTTGGTCACTCACGTGGCGGCTTAATTGCTGCTGAATTCGCCCAAAACCTCGCTGCTGATCGACATATTATCGTTCAAGGTATTATCACCGCCTGCACACCCTTTGGTGGGACAGATGCGAGTGTACTTCCAATGACGCTATTATCCGAATCGATTGGTCAAATGAAGACAGACAGTCCCTATCTCAGTGCACTTCAAGCAAAGATAAAAGCCGCTCCAACCAAGCGCTTCAAATTTTATTTAGTCGATCAAGATTTTTTGGTCAATAAAACCAGCGCCCAAATCAAGGGCGTAGGCGACACCATCGAGATCGATGCCAATATGCATCAAACTATTTTAGTTGACGAACGTTTAGTCGAAGGCAGCGACTCAATTCCAGGAATTCGCAGCTGGATCTTGGCGTGGGCAGGAAACCCTTTACCGACTCAATCTGCTCGGTCGATATCCGCACTCATTCCCTTGAAAGACGAGATTTTTTATACCAGCGAAGGTTATTCACCCCAAGAAATAAATCAATTACATGACTTTGAACGCACTGTATCGAGCTGTTATGCAGAGCAACTCGCCCAAAACAAAGATATTTCCTATGAGAACATTCGTTCGTCCTTACTAACAATATTAGAAACTTCTTTGAAACAATATGCGCCTACTGAGCCCTTATATAAAGCCGGACAAAACGTTCTTCTACACGCTCAAACTAAGTTGCCTCTTAGCAAAAATTTCATCGCCGCAAAAAAATGGAATATCTCTCTCCTCTTAGCCATACAAACCCTTGATGATCCCTCCGATCAAACCCGTCTAAACTATCTCAAACAAGATGCTCAACACCATACGCAGGGCCATGCTCATAGCGGAAAACAACTGAGCGGCGCACTGGCGTTATTAGCCAGTGTTGTGTTGGTAGGACTCCTTGTCGTTGGCATCCTCTCCAGTTCTATGCTCTTATCGATAAGTCTGGCTGCGAGTCTATTAGGCGCATTGGGTGGATCGTTGATTTATTATGGCATGCCGTCTTCTTTTGCGCTTAAATTATCCAACCTGGAACAAGAGGCCCAGGAATACAGGTCTTCAACCCGCCGCTAAAAGCAACAAGGAAATAATTCAACGGCGCCTTGTATCTCAGCCATTCTTTGCTATAATGACCAGGCTGTGCCGGGGTGGCGGAATTGGTAGACGCGCTGGATTCAAAATCCTGTGGTGGTGACACCGTGTCGGTTCGACTCCGACCCTCGGTACCATTGAAGAAGAAAAGGGTCTTACGACCCTGTTATCCTGTCTATCTGACATAAAATTTAACGCGCGCTTCGTCCTGCATTACGACCACGAGTTGTCTGATGCCATTTTGACGGTTTATTCGTTTGTTTTTTTACTGGCGTCGTCGCCGATGAAGGCTGATGTTTAAATGCCAATGGCACACTATGAACAGGTTCAAAATCATCAATTACCACACGTTCTAATGTGCGCTTAATCAGTGATTCAATAGCAACCAGTTGTTTGATTTCATCCGCACACACTAAAGAAATAGCGCGCCCTTTAGCACTCGCACGTCCGGTTCGACCAATACGATGTACATAATCCTCGGGTACCTGCGGTAAATCAAAATTAATCACCACCGGTAACTCTTCAATATCAATCCCACGCGCTGCAATGTCTGTTGCGACGAGCACATGCATGTTGCCATCCTTAAAATCAGCCAGTGCTTTTGTGCGTTGCGATTGACTTTTATTTCCATGGATAGCAACCGCATCGATGCCATCTACCGCTAATAATTGGACTAGTTTATTGGCGCCATGCTTTGTCTTAGAAAAAACCAAAGCTTGATCCCAATCACTTTTGCGAATTAAATGACTCAGCAATGCCGCTTTGCGACCCTTATCCACAGGATGGATGAGTTGTTTGACCGACGTTGCCGTTTCGTTTCGAGGTGTCACGCTAATTTCAACCGGGTTATTCATAAATGCTGCAGCTAATTTACAAATTTCTTTAGAAAAGGTTGCTGAAAATAATAAGGTCTGACGTTTTTTGGGCATCTTTGCAATGATTCGTTTAATATCATGGATAAAACCCATATCCAACATGCGGTCCGCTTCATCTAAAACCAGTGTGTCAATTTCATCGAATCGAATTGCACCTTGTTGACATAAATCTAACAAGCGTCCAGGTGTCGCAATCAGCAGCTCAACGCCAGAGCGCAATTTCATCATTTGTGGATTAATTTTAACGCCACCAAATACGACTGCGGAACGAACCTGTAGATACTTGCCATACTGAAGAACACATTCATGAATTTGTGCCACAAGCTCACGTGTGGGCGCTAACACAAGCACTTTCGTATGATTCGCACTCGCACGGGTTGATTGGGTAGATAAGCGTTGCAAGATGGGTAGAATAAATCCCGCCGTTTTCCCAGTACCTGTTTGTGCTGAAGCGAGTAAATCTAGCCGTTTTAAAACAGGCGGAATCGCTTGTGCTTGAATGGGTGTGGGTGAAGCATAGCCTAACTCGGAAACAGCACGTAAAATCGGTTCAGATAAACCGAGCGTTGAAAAAGTCATATGAATGAGAATCCCAGAACAAAAGATGTTCATTTTATCATATAATTTAACAAATAGCTAAGTTGATTTGAATTAAGTCTGAATAAAAAGTTTGAGAGATAGGGCTTACCCAAAACGTCCGGATCGAAATGAACTTCAAATTGAATGGGCAGATTAAGGCGCAAGGATGCTATCGATTTCCTGAAGCAATAGAGGGGCTATTTGCACTCTGTTCAAGTGCTTCGTTTATCTCTTCCCTTGATGGGCGCGTACTTGGGCTGTTATAGCACATTGCATGTACCAGCTGATATATAGAAGAATCGGGTTCTAGTTGTAAATGGCCCAATATAACACTACCCAAAGCATAGATATCGGTTGATTCCGAAAATAAATTATTGTAATCGGCTTTAAATGAATCAAAATAGATCTCGATACCTGCCAATCTATTTTCCACTTGTCGCTCAAAATCTTGCGGCGTCTTAAAAAACTCAGGCGCCATATATCCTGGCGTCCCGCTCCCCAAAATGTTTGACGTCCCTATGCTAAATGCTTCATCCCAATCGATAAATACAACCTCAAACTGCATCCCTTCCGTATCGATTGTTTTTACACAAATGTTAGTTGGTTTAATATCCGTATGCACTATTCTTTTTTCATTAACCTGAACCAAATATTGTTTTAACATTTCTCTGGCCAGTAATTCTTTTGTGACAGAGGTGAGCGCATCTTGATGAGATGAAATAAATTCTTCGAGGTTTTCACCCGAATCCCGTGTGACATCAACCCGCTTAGTTTGAATATTCCCATAAAAAACGGCGCGTCTAAAAATAGAAGGTCCCATGTAAAGTTGTGGCGCGTAGCGTTCTACGGGATTAGGCAACGATAGTCCTTCCACTACGAATGACGCGTAACTTTTTAAGTAGAAAATATGACCGTCGCTATCTGTTGCGTATTTGACAGTTTTCTTGAACAAACCAATACCAACGAGATTATGAACATAAGCAGGTTTGGCCAACGCCCTTTCCCAAAAAGCTCTATAGGCGACAGCGGCCTTATTCTCTGAGTCGTCTGCCTCTATTTCACAATAATCTTCAAAATTGTCAGGTAAATTTTTAGGTAAATCATCTTGATTTTGATGAAAATAGATTGTGCCATTAACCCTTGTTGCAGAATGTGTCCCGGGATCATCTAAAAAAGGGGTTGCTATAGGTATATAACGAGACAGACCATCGCTACCAGCAAGGATGATATAGCGCGTCGGTATGTCCGGGTTTTCATAAGAGGATTTTGCTCGCGAGACTTTCGCACCATCCGGCAGCCCCCCTGAAAGGGTTGCGACAACCTCATCACTTGAATAACGTCCAGGATGATTAAAATAATCCTGGATAGCTGTTTTTTCCTCTTCGGATATAAAGATAGGCATAAGACCCTATAATAAATGATCTAAAAAATACATTATATCAACAATAAAACCAATCCAGCAATTCCCGCTTAAATCATATTCCAGGCTAAAAAACACATGTGTGTTTTAAATTTAAACAAACAAGATTTTGACCTCACTTAAACTGCCTTTTCAAACTAAAGAACATCAGCCTCTTTTCCATTAAAAGAGCACATACAGGTAATAAAAAGCAAGAGCGAACTATTTTTATCCGCTCAAGCTTATGCAATTAACCACCCACTT
>CANNJG010000002.1 GCA_947504795.1 Legionellaceae bacterium | reverse complement strand
TTAATTTCGTTAGATCTTTTTCTTGGAGCGGACAGATTGATTTAATATAAATCATGTTAATTGAGAATTATGGGGAATTTGCTGCGGAATATAGGTTTCAAGAACTTGTATTACCTATTTTTCTATCAATTAATTTATCCTTAGCTCTCCAGACGGTAGTCACACTTTTATTTTTGTATACAATTAATTCAATTTATTTTATACCGGGTGTCATGACAGAAACAGTGCGTGGATTGATGATCAGCACTATTGGTTGTGGTGCTATAGGCGCTGTAATACTAAGTTCAGCTGCTGGAGCGGCATGTTTATAAATAGAATAAATATTGATCATCTAGACGCGAATCGTTTCGATAAATAAAATCTCAACCGGGCCTTTTTAGTAGATTTCAACTGCTTTTTCTAGGATTATGGTACAATGTGTGCTTATTTCGAAAGGACATTGTATGGCGGTTAAAAAAGTTGTAAAAATGGGTAATGTGCATTTAGCATCGCCTTCGCGTGCAATAGACGATCTCCAAGATCCGATGTTATCCGCCATTATAGCGGATATGCGTGATACGATGCTGGCTGAAGACGGTGCTGGAATTGCTGCGCCTCAGATTGGGCAGTATGTGCGTATTATTATGTTCGGGATAGAAGAAGAAAATAGGCGTTATCCTCACCGTAGTGCCATTCCTTTTACCGTATTAATTAACCCGGTCATTAGACCCTTAACCGAAGAGACAGAATTAGGTTGGGAAGGGTGTTTAAGTGTGCCGGGTATGCGTGGTTTGGTGCCTCGGTATACCCAAATTGAATACTCAGGATTAGATGAGCAAGGACAGTTGTTGACGCGCGTGGCGGATGGTTTTCATGCGCGCGTAGTTCAACACGAATGTGATCATTTAGACGGCATTTTATATCCTTTTCGAATTCAAGATTTAAGGTATTTTGGATTTGAAGACGAATTAGCCACTTTATTTTGAGGATACCCTTTGACATCACATATTTATACTCAAGCAGAATTTCTAAAAAGTGCCCCGCGTGTTGAGCATTTACCCCCGGATCGCGGCTATGAAGTTGCGTTTGCAGGGCGCTCTAACGCAGGAAAATCCAGTGCTTTAAATTGTTTGACCGCAAACAAACGACTTGCCCGAACAAGTAAAACCCCTGGTCGCACCCAATTGATCAACCTGTTTACGGTCAAAGATCATGAGCATCGTTTAGTGGACTTACCCGGATATGGCTATGCCAAAGTAGCACGCCAAGTAAAATTAGATTGGCAAGAGCATTTAGCTGATTATTTGCAAGTACGTGAAAGTCTACGTGGGTTGGTCCTGCTTATGGATTGTCGTCATCCCTTGAAAGAATCGGATCAATTTTTGATGGAATGGGCGGTGCGACGCCAATTACCGTTGCATTTATTACTGACCAAAGCCGACAAACTAAGCAAGAGTCAGATTCAGCAAGCGCTGCAGCTTGTTCGACAGCACTGTATGAAATTATCGGTTGATACCGATGTTTATGATCTGCCAACCGCACAACCCTTTTCATCCTTAAAAAAACAAGGGATTGAAGAGTTAGTCGCTGTGCTAAATCATTGGTTTGAGTGGTCATAATGTTGCACATAGCATTGTACGAACCAGAAATCCCTCCGAATACCGGGAATATTATGCGCTTGTGTGCGAATACTGGCGCGCGCTTGCATTTGATTCATCCTTTGGGCTTTGTTTTAGATGACAAACGTATGCGTCGCGCAGGATTGGACTATCAGCATTGGGCCTCTGTTGTGCATTACCCAAACAGTGCCGCTTTTCTTGAGGAGCATGCTATGCGTAGAATCTTTTCTTGCTCTACAAAAGCACAAAAAAATTATGATACTATTTGTTTCCAAGATGAAGATTTGTTATTGTTTGGTCCCGAAACACGAGGATTACCGCAAAAATTTTTGCAGATATTCACACCCATTCGTATTCCCATGCGCGATTCAAGTCGAAGCTTAAACTTGTCTAATTCGGTGGCTATTGTGTTATACGAAGCGTGGCGACAATTACAGTTTGTATAATAATAAAAACAAAAGGAACACTATGCGTTATTGGCTTGGAATTGGATGGGTTAGCATCAGTTTATCGATGAATGTGCTAGCGGTTGAAATCGGTCCCTTACCAGCACAGGCTGGATGGGATGGGTTGTCTTTAGTGAGTCATCTTGGCCGAGGGTGGGCGCGGCAGAGTTGGCATTATAATAGTTACAATTATTTTAATACGATTAATCCAGAATTATTAGGGACTAATTTTAATTTCAATGCCCAAAATTTTATAGGGGGAGGATCCCTAGTATGGCATCATCAAGCAACCCCAGCTTGGTCAATGGGTATTGAGGGTTCTTTCTCCGGAGCGCGGTTGAATCCTGAAATAGGGCGATCTTTTTACGTAACGGGTCGGTACACTCCGAGTATGAACCAAATGGGTGCTATCAAAGGTCGCGTAGGGTATAGCTATGATCATTGGTTACCTTATGTGAGTGGTGGGTGGACTTCTGGCAATTCCTCGTCGACACTAGCGAGTGCTCCTTATAGTGTATTGGGAACTACGACCCCTTGGAATAATGGCTGGATTGCAGGTGCGGGGATTGAGTACCGTGCAACCTCTAGATTGGCCTTAGGGGTATCGTATGACTATTGGTCGATGGCACTTAATAATCAGAGCATGTTATGTTCAAACTGCGGTGTTGGGGTCGGGAATGGCACGCCACTCTTGAACGGCGATTTTAAAACACAAGCAGTTATGGCAAGAGTGACCTATTGGGCGAATCAATAGGGGATACGCCATTCATTTATCCAGCGCCCTTTCATCTTCCTTTTTCTGGGTTTAACCCGTGGGTCTAAGTAAAGACCCATCGAAAATTCCCGCATTCTAATCTTTCTTTTTAGCTTTCTCAACTTTAGCCCTTTTTTCCAAAGATCGCGCCTCAGAGCCCACGGTTCTTGAAAAAATATACAAAGCCTATTTGACAAAAAATACTATAAATTGTACAATAAAAAATCATTTGAGATGAGGCTTGCTATTATGAGCGATTGTACCGATGATCGAAACCCCTTTTGGGAATTTTCAACTGTGCAGCCGCGATATCAATCCAAAAACTTTTCATATTGCAGTCTGTTTAAAAAGAGTTGCCCTTATGCTTTATCGGGTGCAGCGCTCCTCTCAATTGGCAAATATTTGCCAATTATCCTGGCCGCGCACGTACCACTTTTGGCGCTTACGTTATTGCTGGTTGCAGGGAGTGTTTTCCTTGCTTACGGGATATACCAAGGTTTAAGATATGCGACCACTGAGGTGTCTCTAGACGGCGTTGATGTAGATATTGACTCGGTCCATGGGTCTTCAAAACCCTAGTGGAAATGATGATTTGGGTCCTACCCTAGAGTAGGGTCACATACGATCCCTTATAGGGTCAGCTCTCGGATATTTTAACCCATCGCTCACACTGCTTATTTGATCCGCATGTTTCACAAAGCCGTATAATAATTAACCGCTTGTATTTGACTCGTGTGGGTGATACTTAAAACCTGGCTCGCCAACGAGATACCACGTTCATCAGGATTAAAAAAGTGGTTATAAACCTTTGTTCGATCAAAGCTCGATAGTGCAGGTGGCGCAGTAATGACATGTTGAGTCCTTCTTAACTCATCTTGGATCGCAGTGAATGCGTTTGTTTTTAGATGCAAACTTCCACCTGAAATAAAACTTCCCAACCATCCGACAGTACACAGAATTATAGGGATATTCATTGGTATTTGAAATGCTGTTATAGCAAGAATAAGCGCCATAGTTGCATGAACAGCAAAAATAAAGAAGCCAATAAATAAAGTCGCACATACTATTTGAAAATAAACATTGGGTGCATTGCACGTCACTGCTTTATCGATGACACGACGGATGTAGTCCTTTTGAATCATATCGTCAACTTTTATTGGGATATTCGTATTGGTTGGATGAAGAAGAAGGTGTGAAATATCGTTATTTGAATAAAATGGATGTCGTATGATGTATTTAATATGCTTCTTAATCAACAACAGGGTGGCCATGACTTCATCTATTGCAGCACAGTCTAATTCAGGTTGTGCATAGAGCATCAGGTATAGATTCTCTTCGCTCTTTTGTTTTGATTTTTGATCCTTTACATAAGTGAGTATTTGGATTGCTTCGTCTAATGTTTTTAAAGCAGATGTATTATAACCTGACAAAAAAAGTAGCATTTTACATTCCCCTTAAACGTAATACGGGGTATTGTATCAAATTGATGCTCTTTTTGTAAATACTTAGATCATTGAATGATCATTTTGGTGTTTCCAGATACTTTATAATTGCCGAAAAATCCAAAGCACCCATTCCCGCGTCGGTTGCTTTTTGGTAATATTGTGTTGCGAGGTTGGCCATTGGGGTGGTCAATCCGGCTTGTTGCGCAGCATCTTGGCTTAAGCGCATATCTTTGAGCATCATCGCCAGCATGAAGCCCGCTTGATACTCGTGATCGGCGGGTACATTGTCTAATAGGCCGGCAACAGGCAAATATCGTTCGGTAACCCAACAACGCCCTGAGGCATTAGAAAGGACTTCATGTAGTTTTTGAGGCGTGAGGTTTAAGTGGTCAGCCAACAAAAACGCTTCAGAGACGGCCAGCATTGAAATGCCTAAAACCATGTTATTGCACATTTTAGCCGCTTGGCCGGTGCCGGATTCGCCGGTCATGATGATTTTTTTCCCCATGGCTTGCAATATAGGGTGTGCGCCGGAACATGCGCTGGGATCTCCGCCGACCATGAAGGTTAAACTAGCCGCTGTTGCGCCGGCTACACCGCCTGATACAGGGGCATCGATGCTTAAAATGTGATGTTGCTTGGCATGCTGATGCAGGGCGTGAGTGCTCGAAATATCAATGGTGGAACAATCAATATGGAGTGTATGCGCTGCCGCATACACATAGAGACCGCCCGAATCACAACACACAGAAATGACTTGTTGTCCTGTTTGTAGCATCGTAATCAGCGTCGTATTGTTCTTGGCAAGCGTCGATAATTCAGGGGTGACATGCCCCCCAGCTTGCGTCAAAGCCGTTAATGCTTCGGGTTGGATATCATATCCTGTCACTTGATGGCCTGCTTTGATAAGATTGATGGCCATAGGTAATCCCATATGGCCTAATCCCACAAATCCGATGTTTGCCATTTAGTTCTCCTAGCCATTTTCTGGCAATACAAAATCATTTTGATTATGAATGTTTGACTGCCATTTAGTGGTGATGGTTTTGGTTTTTGTGTAAAAATGAACGCTCTCTAGGCCATGCATGGCGGTATCGCCAAACACAGAGTTCTTCCACCCGCCAAATGGATGATTGACGATAGGCACCGGAATTGGAATATTGATCCCGACCATTCCGACCTGCACACGGTGACTAAAATGTCGCGCGTGCCCGCCATTTTGGGTGAAAATAGCCGTGCCATTGCCATATGGATTACTACTGACTAAATCGATGGCTTCATCGAGCGTATCTACCTGTAAGAGGACTAGAACCGGACCAAATAGTTCATTTTGATAAATGCTCATTTCTTCGGTTACGTTATCGAATAAGCAGGGCCCCATAAAAAATCCATTGGGGGAACTGGGGTGTTTATAGTTACGACCATCAACAACCAAACGTGCACCTTCGGCTACACCTTGGGTTACTGCGGCTATCACGCGATTTTTATGCGCTGCACTGATGAGTGGTCCAAAGTCTGCTTTTGGATTATCGCCGGCATCAATGACGACTTGTTGGATAAGCGGAATGAGTTCGTTTAGCAGGTTTTTAGCGGTCTCTTTACCCACGGTGACGAGTGCCGATATCGCCATACATCGTTCTCCAGCGGATCCAAATGCAGCCCCTAGGATAGCCTTTGCCGTGGTTGAAAAATCGGCGTCGGGCATAATGACAGCATGATTTTTTGCACCTCCAAACGTATGCGCGCGTTTGCCGTGTTGAATCGCAGTTTGGTAAATAGATTTGGCAACAGGAGTTGATGCGATTGCTGTTACCGTTGCAACATCAGGATGCGTGAGTAAATGCTGCGCGGTTTTTGGGTCGCCTTGAATACAATTGGCGACTCCTGGAGGTAACCCCGCATCGTTGAGGAGCTCAAATAAGCGTAACGTCGCGGATGGAGCTTGTTCAGATGGTTTAAGGATAAAGGTATTTCCACACGCAATAGCCGGGATCATCATCCAAATAGGGGTCATGATTGGGAAATTAAACGGCGAAATCCCCACGCAAACGCCCAAAGGCTGTCGAATAGTGTAACAATCCATATGGTGGGAAACATCTGCCGAGAAGGTTCCTTGTAATTGTGTAACCAATCCACAGTGATATTCAATTAACTCAATAGCGCGCATAATCGACGCCTTAGCATCTTCATAGGTTTTGCCATGTTCACGCGTAATGAGTTTTGCGAGTTCTGGTTGATTTTGGCGAACCAATGTCCGAAATTCGAATAAAATGTTGGCCCGTTTTGTTGGACTGGTACATGACCATTTCAGCCACGCAGTTTTAGCGGCATCAACTGCTTGATTGCATAGTTCTTGATCGGCATGATACACGAGGCCAATGGGTTCGCCGGTTGCTGGATTGAAAATGTTATGGGCTTCGGTTGACTGATTGATTTGCGTGTGACCATCAATATAATGCGCTACCGTATACATCATGCGTTTCCCCCTACAGATCCAGTAGTTTCTCCAATCCATAGTACATGGATTTAAGCTCTTGCACACGCTGGCATGCAAGAATTAATCCTGGCATAAAGGAATGACGGTCAATGCTTTCATGTGCGAGGGTTAAGGTTTCACCTGTGTTTCCAAAAATAACGTGTTGCTTGGCTAATACGCCGGGCAAACGCAAAGAATGAATGGGGATGTCTTTGTAGCATGCACCGCGCGCCCCAGGCAACGTGATTTTTTGTGAAGACGCTTGCTGGGGGGGGTGTGTGCGTGCGGCAGCAATGAGTTCAGCCGTTTTTATCGCAGTTCCAGAAGGCGCATCTAGTTTTTGTTGATGATGGGTTTCAACAATTTCAACCTCAGATAATAAGCGCGCAGCTACGCCTGAAAAGTGCATCATTAATACAGCACCAATTGAAAAATTTGGAACGATAATGCCGCCCAATTGTTGTTGTTTGCAGCGTTGTTGTAATACCTGGATTTGCTCAGGCTGCAAGCCGGAAGTCCCAATTATGGCATGCGCATGATGCTCGATAATCGTGAGAGCATTGGCATAAACGCAATCGGCAAGCGTCAGATCAATCACAATCTGTGCTTGATGTTGTGTTATCTGGTCTCCTAAATCGTCATGGCGGCCTAATGCTGCAACGAGGGTAAACGCTGGATGTGTTTGAATTGTTTCACATGCGATGGCGCCCATTTTTCCAGAAGCCCCGTTAATAATAACTCGAATAGACATGTTTAATCCTTAAGAAGGGTCACGAATAGGCTTAGTAGGAGGAGATTTTTTCTTGGAAGCCGCCGCTTCGGTGGTGACATCTGGACGGTGTACAATTCGCCATGCCCAGATCACGGCAGGTATCCATGCGATGATTGATGCTTGCATCGCCAAAGCAGCAAAGCCGCCAATCGGGTTGTCATCTGCAAAAATAATGGCACAAGGAAAAATTATTGCAACGAATGAGAGAAATTTGTGATGTGTTTTGATAAAATACCCCTGGTTAAGTTGGTCTTAGCTAAAATACTAGATAATCTTTCTATTTTTCACAAGGATTTCTGCATGAGAAAACAAACACTGCACCCTCGTACAGCGGTGATTAATCAAAAACAGAAAAATCAATCTAAGAAAACTCGATTGGATGCCCTGCACTGGTTACAACTCACTTTTCCAAATGCTTTTGATAATCGCACTAAGATTCAGCCCTTGAATGTGGGTATTATAAACGATATTTTGGCGTATGCTGAACAAGCAGCAGCAATTGGGATTTCAAAATCAAAATTACGGGAAGCGGTGGTATTATTCACGCGTCGCTTGGATTACCTAATTTGTTTAAAAGCACGCGAGATGCGTGTCGATTTATTAGGAAATCCTGTTGTGGCGGTGAGCGAAGAAGATGCAGAGCGCGCAGCCTTAAAAATACGTAAACGTATTGAAAAAAGCATCAAAAATATGCGTAAACCAGATCCTTTCCAGGCAGAGCATCCCAAGCGAATCAAACGAATAGCGATGGCGCACGTATATCCTGCTTTTGAACCGGCCCACGCCGGTCTATCGGGAGAGACAGGGGCTACGCGAGTTACCGTTATGCATAAACAGCGGCCTTATGATTCAGTTGCTATCGCACGGTTGAAAGAAAAAATGGGCATCGCACAAAAAGTTGAATTGGAAAAAGAATGAGCGTTTTTAGGCTGGTAATTTTATAAGAGTTGAAAGCTATGAGATGCGACAGTATACTTCCTTATCATTTTTACCCTCATCTAAGTAGATGGAACTATTTTATTTCGCCTATATGCTGAAACAAATACCCAATGTATTAACGATCACGCGTTTGTTACTCGTCGCACCATTCTTGGTTTGTTTACGACACCATGAGTTTGTGCATGCGTTTTATATTTTTATTATTGCAGGATGTACTGATGGTTTAGACGGACGTTTGGCACGGAGTTTTGCTTGGCAAAGTCATTTGGGTGCGATTATGGACCCATTGGCTGATAAGATCTTAATAACGGTTAGTTTTATCGGATTGGCGTGGTTACACATATTGCCATGGTGGGTTGTTTTATTGGTTTTATTTCGTGATGTCACGATTTCATTAGGGGTGATTGCCTGGTACATATGGATATCAAAGTCACCGAAGTTAAAACCCACCTACATCAGTAAAATCAACACAGGATTACAACTCAGTTTGGTATTGATTTGTTTGTTTGAAAAAGCATTTTTTATGGTTATCCCGATGTTGAAACCTTTATGTATGTCGCTGATGGTGTTTACAACTTCTGTGAGTCTTATTGATTATGTATGGACATGGGGGAAAGAGGCTTGGCGGCGAAGGAAATAAGCTCCATCCGGCAACAATTAGCGTTGGCAGTTCGTCTCAATGATGAAGCCACTTTTGATGATTTTTGTTGGACAGGCAATACATTATTACAACAACAATTGTTTTCGGCATTGACGAATCCAATCGGGCGTTTTTTTTATGTGTGGGGTTCGCCCGGCAGTGGTAAATCGCATTTATTGCAGGCATGTTGTCATCAAGCAGACTTATTGCAACATTCTGCGCGATATGTGCCTTTAAGTCTGTTACAAACATGGGATTCTGCTGTGCTAGAGGGCATGGAAGATCATGCTTTGGTGGCCATTGATGATGTTGATCGGATTGCTGGACGTTCAGATTGGGAGGAAGCCTTTTTTCACTTATACAATCGTATTTGTGAACGCCAGGCTATGCTGATTATCACCGCTCGTGTACCCCCGCTTAGAATGGGAATACGCTTGGCCGATTTGAGTTCAAGATTAACGAGTGCTTTAGTAACACCTTTATACGAATTATCGGATGAAGATAAAATCGTCACGTTGCAAGTGCGTGCGCAAAAGCGTGGGTTTGAACTCTCGCACAGTGTCGGTCAGTATCTCGTTAACCATTGTGCGCGGAGTATGCATGATTTGTATAGTGTGTTTGAGTGTTTAGATAACGCATCTTTGGTAGCGCAGCGAAAATTAACCATTCCTTTTGTTAAACAAGTCTTGGGTAAGTAGCGCCATGTATATTTAAAACATGCTGTTCCTTGAAAAGTCCGACGGAGAGCTTTCTCTCGAGCCAGCCGGATGACTATCAAACAGGCCTGAGGAGATAGGGTTATGTTTTCGGTTTTTCCGAATCATGGGAAGCGGAGTCAGGGGCTGGTTTTTTATTGCAATAAAATCCCAATGGTTACAAAAACTTTTAAAGTCTTGTTTGCTATGTAGCAAATAAAAAGGCTTTACTTTTAAAAGGACGTCCTTAAATTGCGTGCAGCCAAGTAATTTTTGCGAATTTTGTTCTATTTTAGAGAGAAGTTTCTGTGCATAATGTCCGAAGTCTTCGCGGTCGCTGGCCTCGTTAGGGGTTGACGCGCTTTTGTAATGATCCCTTAATTTTTTCTGAATTTCATTTGCATAGATTTGTTGAATTTTTTTTGTATGCCTATCTTTCATAAATAATCCTATCCATATGGCTAAGGTGTAGGTAATGGTTAAAATGATACTAGGCGTTAAAAAATAAGAAGCAAGAATCAAGGTTGTAACCGCTGCGGCATGAATGCAATTAGCAATAAGAATTTGTTTATCACGAGCTTTGATTTGCGCCATACTAATGCAGGTAGCATTGCGATGCCGAGAGGACTGTTGGTTAGGTGTTGGCGTCTTTTCTTGCCAGGTATTATAGAAGTTTTTTACGATATCGACCCAAGCACTTAAGATAAAAACGAAGGCTGGTAGTAAGGGTAATGCGCCTGCAGCCCAGTAAGAAATCAGATGCGCTGAAAAGTTAAGCATCACGGCTAAGGTATTAAACATCCAGTTGCGTATGCGCTTGTCGGATTGATTGAATCCATATTCAAAAGTGTTGATTAGATAATGGAGTCCCCATCCAACTTGTCCGATCATCCCTAAAATTGGTAAGTTATGAAATTCTACAATGTGTTGATAAAACCAATGATAGATCAGCGGGGTTGTGTAGGTGACCCAATCTAAGGCATTCCAAAACAAGTCGGGCTCTCCGTAGCAAAATGTCACAATACCTAACATGGTTAAAGCCGGCGTGGTTAAGTGGTCTCTCCAGTTTCGTTTATAACGCGTATTTTCAATCAGCTCGAGCAAGGAATCTAAACGTTCATGGCCTTCGTTGCGTAGACGCGATAATAAATCATACAACGAAGCAGTTGAGCCAATATAGTCCTCAATCTCAGTCGGCATTTCCAAATGGTTTAGAATAGCAATGATGTCTTTGTCAAATTGACCTTCCGCGGTTACGTCGACTAAATGACAGAGTGTTTTAGCATCAATAGAGGCGTGATTCATAGACGTACAAAGTCTTTTTAATTCATCCTCAATGGAAAGGCTGGTATCTCTCCCATAAGGCTTTTTAATTAAATGGTCGCCTTCCAAATAACGGATGATTAGTTCTTTGAAACCCTTATCTATGCTTTCTCGATGATAGGGGAAAGGTATCACGGTAGTCATTAAACAACACCTATTTTTATTATTAACCACAAAGTGCGTCGAGAATGTACGTTAAATTTAACTTATTGTCTACTGTTGAACGTACCAGGCTATTCGGGTTTTTTTCGGTATAACACAGCAACATGACCAATGGTTTGAATGAGCTCGGCATGTGTTGCTTGGCATAAGGTGGTCGCTATGCCGAGTTTTTCTTGTTTATCGGCACTGACGATTTTGATTTTAATTAATTCATGAGTTGTTAAAGCCTGATCACATTCTGCAATGATTGCTTCTGTTAATCCCTTGGTCCCCATTAGTACAACTGGTGATAGGTGATGTGCTTGAGATTTGAGTTGTTTCTTAAGAATATTGTCCATGTGTATCCACCGAAGAGTATGAGCGCAACTACTCGCCCCCTTTCAAGCAAGATGTCCCCGCGGATTGTCCACCGGATCCTGCTATAGCGCTTGATCCGTAGATATCGCGGACAAGTCGTGGGGGGGGCGTGAGTCATTACGTCCAAAAAATAATGATAAATTATTGCACGTTTTGCTGTGAAAAGATAGAGAATTTCGTTATGATAGTGTTTTTATTATTCGGTCCATTGCGGGTTTCCTTATGCAACGCTCTAAAAGCAGTAAACGTTGGTTACAAGAACATTTTGCGGATGTGTATGTGAAGCAAGCGCAGAAAGAAGGTTACCGAAGTCGTGCCATCTATAAACTGAAAGAAATCGATGATAAAGAGCACCTGTTTAAACCTGGGATGACGGTAGTCGATTTAGGCGCAGCTCCGGGAGGATGGACGCAATACGTGTCCGAAAAAATCGGCTGCACACAAGGTAAAGAACAGCGCAGTCGGGTTATTGCTTTAGATTGCTTGCCGATGGATGCGCTACCCGGCGTGGAAGTCATCCTCGGTGATTTTACAGAGGATGCGGTTTTGCATCATTTACAAACAATCTTATCGCAACACTCGGTAGACCTTGTATTATCCGATATGGCCCCCAATATGAGCGGTAATTCGGAAATTGATTTACCAAGAGCGATGTATTTGGCAGAATTGGCTTTAGACTTCGCCTACAAAATGCTCAAGCCCAATGGGTGTTTGGTGATGAAATTATTTCATGGTAGTGGTTTTGATGAATTGGTTAAAGCGATTAGGCCTCGTTTCAAACAAGTGTTGATTCGTAAGCCCCAAGCGTCTCGTTCTCGATCAAGAGAAACCTATTTACTGGCTAAGGGCTATATTTTGTAGTACCTTTAGGTATAAGACGCAACAGGAAAGTGAGGTTAATATTTTGAACGACATGGCGAAGAACTTATTTTTATGGTTGATTATTGCGGTAGTCTTGGTGTCGGTATTTAGTAATTTTGGTCCTAGTCGTGGCATGGTCGACCGGTTATCGTATAGTCAGTTTTTGTCGGAAGTCACACAAGGATCAATCCAATCCGTCAGTATCGAAGATGATAAGATGATTAACGGTATTACCAAAAGCAATCATCCTTTCGTTACCTATATTCCTATTCACGATCCCGCCTTGCTTGGCCAGTTATTAAAAGCAAATGTTGTGGTGAGTGGGCAAGAAAAACAACAAGAAAGTTTTTTATTACATTTATTTGTCAATTGGTTCCCAATGTTATTGCTGATTGGCGTATGGGTGTTTTTCATGCGGCAAATGCAAGGTGGGAGTGGACGCGGCGCCATGTCATTTGGCCGTTCCCGCGCGCGTTTGCTTGGAGAAGACCAAGTTAAGGTAACGTTTGCCGATGTCGCAGGTGTTGATGAAGCTAAAGAAGAAGTTAAAGAGCTCGTTGATTTTTTACGGGATCCAACTAAGTTTCAAAATTTAGGTGGGCGGATACCGCGTGGTGTCTTATTGGTCGGATCGCCGGGCACGGGTAAAACATTATTGGCACGTGCAGTTGCTGGCGAAGCTAAAGTGCCTTTTTTTACAATTTCTGGTTCAGATTTTGTGGAAATGTTTGTGGGTGTTGGTGCATCCCGTGTGCGAGATATGTTTGAGCAAGCTAAGAAACAAGCCCCCTGCATTATTTTTATCGACGAAATTGATGCGGTAGGACGTCATCGCGGCGCAGGTTTAGGTGGTGGTCATGATGAGCGTGAGCAAACTTTAAATCAATTGTTGGTTGAGATGGATGGTTTTGAAGGCAATGAAGGGGTGATTGTTATTGCAGCGACGAATAGACCAGACGTTTTAGATCCGGCGTTATTGCGGCCTGGTCGGTTTGATCGCCAAGTGGTCGTGCCGTTGCCTGATATTCGTGGTCGCGAACAAATTTTAAAAGTACATTTAGGTAAAGTGCCATTGGAATCAATCGTCGATATTATGGCGATTGCACGAGGGACGCCTGGATTTTCTGGCGCTGATTTGGCAAATTTAGTGAATGAAGCAGCCTTATTTGCAGCTCGATCCAATAAACGCAAAGTGAGTACGGCCGAATTAGATAAAGCTAAAGATAAATTGATGATGGGTGCTGAGCGACGCTCTATGGTGATGAGCGAGGAAGAGAAACGTTTAACGGCTTATCATGAAGCGGGACATGCTATCGTTGGGTTATGCGTGCCGGAACATGATCCTGTCTATAAAGTATCTATCATCCCGCGTGGACGTGCGTTGGGTGTCACCATGTTTCTACCTGAGCAAGATAGATACAGTTACACAAAACGTCGCTTAGAAAGTCAATTAGCGTCCTTATTTGGAGGACGAATTGCGGAAGAATTGATTTTTGGTCCAGATTCAGTAACGACTGGGGCATCGAACGACATAACGCGTGCGACAGATATTGCTCGAAAGATGGTGACACATTGGGGATTATCAACCATGGGCCCGCTTACTTTTGGCCAAGAAGAGGGTGAAGTATTTCTTGGACGCACGATGACGCAAACCAAAGAGATTTCGGACCAAACCGCACAAAAAATTGATGAAGAAGTCCGTAAAATTATCGATCGTAATTTTCAGAATGCTGAAAAAGTTCTTAAAGAAAACATTCATATTTTGCACGTTATGGCAGAGGCATTAATGAAATATGAAACGATTGATGCAGCACAAATAAAAATTATTATGTCAGGCCAAGTACCCCCTCCACCTGCCGATTGGAATAATCTTGAAACTAAGGGTCCTGATGTGGGTGGAAGTGATTCGAGCACGCCTGTAAAGAGCAAGCCAAAGTTGTCGACCAAAAAATCATTAAAAGACAACCCGGCCAGTGATTTGCCTTAGTGGATAAACAACAACTATTCGACTGGTCCGAATCCTATACGAATGCCGATACGATCACCATGCCTTTGATTATGGGTATTTTGAATATTACCCCTAATTCGTTTTATGACGGCGGGCGATATGACACGGTTGATAAAGCCTATGATCAAGCACAGGCGCTGATCGCTGCGGGCGCCGATATTATTGATATCGGTGGGGAATCTTCGAGACCCGGTGCGACACCTCTTGGATTGGCGGAAGAGCTAGATCGTGTCCTACCGCTTATAGAACGCCTCAGCCGCGCAACTTCTACAAGCATTTCAATTGACACGTACAAACCCGAAGTGATGCGGGCAGCGATTGAAGCAGGTGCTGCTTGTATCAATGATATTTTTGCACTACAAACGCCTGGAGCACTCGAAGTTGCTGTTCACTACGATGTACCCATTTGTCTTATGCATATGCAGGGCACCCCGCAGTCGATGCAAGATAATCCCTATTATGAGCACGCAGTCACGACGCATGTGATGGATTTTTTTCAACAGCGCATTGACGCATGTGTTGCCGCTGGCATTCGGCGTCAGCGTTTGATTTTGGATCCAGGATTTGGTTTTGGTAAACAAAAGCATCACAACTTGCAATTAGTTAAGCACTTGAAACAATTTAGTCATCATGGGTTACCGTTGTTGTTAGGTGTATCTCGAAAATCCACGCTTGGCGAGATCCTGAATCAACCACCGCAAGGTCGTTTGATAGGCGGTGTAGCATTGAGTGTCTTTGCTATGTTAGAGGGAGTGGCAATTTTGAGAACACATGATGTATTGGAAACCCGGCAAGCATGTCATACAATTCAACAATTGTGTTAAGAGGTAGTGATTAGATGGAAAAACGTACATATTTTGGAACAGATGGGGTACGCGGCGCAGTCGGTTCAGCGCACATGAACCCTGAGTTGATATTGAAATTGGGTTGGGCTTTTGGGTGTGTATTAGCCAAGGGCGAACGTAAAAAAGTATTGATTGGTAAAGACACCCGGATCTCAGGCTATATGCTTGAGTCTGCCTTGGAAGCTGGATTGTCTGCTGCGGGGGTGGATGTTTGTTTATTGGGCCCAATGCCCACACCTGCGGTTGCCTATTTGACACAAACACTGCGCGCCAGTGCAGGGATTGTTATTTCGGCATCCCATAATTTATTTCAAGATAACGGGATTAAATTCTTTGCTGCTGATGGCGCTAAATTACCGGATAGCATGGAGTTGGCTATTGAAAATCAAATGCATCAATCGTTTCAAACGATTCAATCAGCAGCTTTAGGCAAAGCCATGCGTATTGATGATGCGCCAGGACGCTATATTGAATTTTGTAAATCTACTATTCCTTCCTTAACGCGACTATCCGGTTTGAAAATTGTAGTCGATTGTGCGAACGGTGCGACCTACCATATTGCTCCCAATGTATTTGCGGAACTAGGTGCGGATGTTATTGCGATGGGGGATAAACCGGATGGATTTAACATTAATCGTGAATGTGGGTCAACGGATCCAGAAACCTTAAGGCAAAGGGTATTACAAACGCAGGCGGATATTGGTATTGGTTTAGATGGAGATGGTGATCGTGTCGTGTTGATAGACGCCAAAGGGCGTGTCGTGAATGGCGACCAAGTGTTGTATATTGTTGCTCATGACCGCTCTCACCGCAAAATGCTACACGGTGGTGTTGTCGGCACGCTGATGTCTAATTTCGGTTTGGAAAAGGCATTGCAAACATTGAATATTGACTTTATGCGAGCCCGTGTTGGCGATCGGTATGTTTTAGAGTTGTTAAAAGAGAAGGATTGGAAAATTGGTGGAGAGCCTTCTGGTCATGTAGTGTGTTTAGATAAAACCACGACCGGAGATGGTATTGTTGCAGCACTTCAAGTCCTGGCAATTATGGTAAAGCAGGATAAAACGTTGGAAGAATTGACGACTGGTATTGAATTGTTACCTCAAACCTTGATGAACCTCAAAACCGACTATGCAGCCTTGTTAGCTGCGGACCCACGTGTTTTGTCGGCAGTCAACGCATTAGACGCTGTTTTAAAAGATGAAGGGCGTGTTGTCTTACGGCCATCAGGCACCGAACCGCTGTTACGCGTGATGGTAGAAGGGATTGATAAGAAACAGGTTCATGCTTATGCCGAGGAATTGACACAGGAAATTTCAAAAATAGAACAACAATTATTTTAGGGAAAGAATAGAGCTGTCCTTGCCTGGCTGTGCCCGCAAAGACGAAAGGAATAGGGTTAACTGAGATGGATTATGCGGAAAAAACATATTTTAGGTAATTGGAAGATGAATGGTCGCTTAACGCAAGTCGTAGCCTTAGTCGATGCGTTATTGGCGGCTTGTCCGTCATCAACTGAAGCAACCATTGCTTTACTGGCACCGGCGATTTTTATACCAAAGGTGAGTGAGATGCTGCATCAGAGTGAGCTCCGCTTAGGAGCACAAAATGTTTTCCCCCAAGACTTCGGTCCCTATACCGGCGAACTCAGCGGACCCATGTTGGTGGATTATCATTGTGACTATGTGTTAGTGGGACATTCAGAGCGTCGTCAATTTTTTCATGAAAACGAAAAATTTGTTGCGGAGAAATTCCACCATGTAAAAGAACATGGTATAATACCGGTTTTGTGCGTTGGCGAAACCGAGCAACAGCGCGAGCAGGGTGTGACCGAACAGGTGCTAATGCAACAATTGGCCGCTGTGTTGGATGCCCGTTCTTCGGATGTTTTGCAGGCTTGTGTGATTGCCTATGAACCGGTTTGGGCAATCGGGACCGGTAAAACGGCAACACCAGCGCAAGCTCAAGCTGTGCACAAGTTTATCAGAGATTTTTTATCTCAATATGGCCGTCAGGAAGCAGCCATGGTACCTATTGTGTATGGTGGTTCTGTGAATAGAACCAATGCTCGTGCGTTATTTGCAATGCCTGATATTGATGGTGGATTAATTGGTGGCGCATCGTTAGACGCCCAGCAATTTGGAGAGATTATAAAATGTATCAATTAGTGTTAGTAGTTCATATATTAATTGCGATCTCGGTGATAGGGCTCGTTCTGTTACAGCATGGAAAAGGTGCTGATATCGGTGCATCCTTTGGAACAGCGGCGTCGAACACAGTATTTGGAAGCCAAGGTACCGGAAGTTTCCTATTCAGATTAACAGGTGGTTTGGTGATTGCATTTTTTACAACAAGTGTCTTATTATCAGCCATGGTTGCAAAACAGTATCAATCTTCAACGGCATTGCCGACAGCCTTAGCACAACAAATCAAACAATCTCAACTCCCTATACCGGAACAACGGTGAGGGCCCAGTAGCTAATTAGCCGAAGTGGTGGAATTGGTAGACACGCCGTCTTGAGGGGGCGGTGGCGCAAGCTGTGCCGGTTCGAGTCCGGTCTTCGGTACCAAGTTTCACAGGACTCACCCAAAACGCCATCTGGCGTGAGTCCTGTTTCAGTTTTTAGTAAAAACCATACGCAACATGCGCCCAAGAGGGCGTTGCCGAGAAATGTCGGTTAGGCGCTGGATGCTTCATGTGCCCGAATCGAGTGTGCTCAATTAATTCTATAATTTTATCCTTAGCATCTTTTCGCAATCATCTGAATCAGGTATCATACACATTTAGGACTTACGCAAAACTTTTCATTAAATACTGAATACGCCTTGTCCTTGAGGTTTTGCATAAGTCCTTAAAATGTTGAGTAAGACGTTAAATGTGTTTGGGTCATTGTTTTTTTGACCAATAATATTCAAAAATTCTAACGACATTTGAGTCGATTATTTAAAGGCTGTTGACCATTCAATTTTCGATATTCCGTGACGTGCGGGTTCGGAAGAAGAAGTGCCATCAGAGCCTAAAATTTGAAGGTGATTGTATGGTATCACTCTACATGCCCATTCTTGTATTTATTCTGATTGCCTTTGGTCTAGGTTTTGCCATGCTTGGGGCCGGCAATTTGCTTTCGACAAGAAAATCTTATCCCGCAAAAGATGCCCCTTATGAATGTGGTTTCCCCGCGTTTGAAAGTGCGCGCATTCCTTTTGATGTGCGTTTCTACCTGGTTGCTATCTTGTTCATCATTTTTGATTTAGAAACGGCTTTTTTCTTCCCATGGGCTGTGGTATTGCGCCAAATCGGTTGGTTTGGTTTTTCTGCAATGATGCTTTTTTTAGGTTTGCTGGTGATTGGTTTTGTCTATGAGTGGAAACGAGGTGCCTTAGAATGGGAATAAATCAATCAGCACAATTTCAAAAAGAAGGCTTTATAACCACGTCCTTAGACAAGTTACTGGGTTGGACGCAAACCGGTTCGATGTGGCCCATGACCTTCGGGTTAGCTTGCTGTGCCGTCGAAATGATGCATGCTGGAGCATCTCGTTATGATTTGGATCGTTTTGGAATTGTATATAGACCCAGCCCACGTCAGTCGGATGTTATGATTGTTGCGGGTACCCTTTGTAATAAAATGGCCCCTGCGTTGCGAACCGTTTACGATCAAATGTCCGAACCGCGTTGGGTGATTTCGATGGGATCCTGCGCAAATGGTGGCGGGTACTACCACTACTCTTATTCTGTGGTGCGTGGGTGTGATAGAATCGTTCCAGTCGATGTTTACGTTCCAGGATGCCCCCCTACGGCTGAGGCATTATTGTATGGTATCATTCAATTACAAAATAAAATTCGGCGTAAAAATGTAATCGCATTGGGTTCAACACAACCAGGATTATAGACTATGACAAAAAGAGAAGCTTTAGCGGTCTTGTTGCAAACAGAATTTGGAGACAATATCCAAGCATTGACGATTGCAAACGATGAAGTCACCATAGAATGTATCCCGGCAGCACTCCATAAGGTTTCTTTGGGGTTACGTGATAAACTTGGGCTGCAATTTAATCAATTAATCGATTTATGTGCTGTAGATTACCTTTTATACGGTGTCTATGATTGGGGGACGGAAGAAGCAACAACGTGCGGATTTTCTCGAGCAGTAGAAAGTCATGAGGCGGTTAAGTGGCGTATGGATAGACCGAGATTTGCGGTCGTGTATCATTTACTGTCGACTGTTAAGAATCATCGTGTTCGTCTGAAAGTCTTTATTGACGAAGAAGTTTTGATTATTCCTTCGGTTCATGAGATATGGAAATGCGCCAACTGGTTTGAACGTGAAGCCTATGATTTATTTGGTATTTTATTTGAAGGCCATCCTGATTTGAGACGTATTCTGACGGATTATGGATTTATCGGGCACCCATTCCGTAAGGACTTTCCGTTGAGTGGACATGTGGAAATGCGCTATGATGCTAAATTAGCCAAAGTTATTTATGAACCGGTGACTATTGAGCCGAGAGTGACGGTTCCAAAAGTGATTCGTAATGATAATCGTTATCTCGACCAACCTACAACGACGAAATGAGTCATAAATTATGATCGAACTACAGCATTATACTTTAAATTTTGGACCGCAACATCCCGCTGCACATGGGGTGTTACGCCTGGTTCTCGAAATGGATGGCGAAACGATTGTGCGAGCAGACCCGCACATTGGATTACTACATCGTGGGACTGAAAAACTTGTTGAAACCAAACCTTATTTACATAACATCGGATACATGGACCGTTTGGATTATGTGTCGATGATGTGTAATGAGCATGCTTATGTGCGTGCGATTGAAAAAAGCCTTGGAATAGAAGCACCCATACGCGCCCAGTATATTCGCACGATGTTTGATGAAATCACGCGAATTTTAAATCATCTATTGTGGTTAGGCGCAACCGCATTAGACATTGGCGCGATGACCGTATTTTTATATTGTTTCAGAGAGCGCGAAGACTTGTTTGATTGTTATGAAGCGGCATCGGGTGCGCGTATGCATGCAACCTACTACCGTCCCGGTGGTGTCGCGCGTGATTTACCCGAAGTGATGTCCCAATACAAACCTTCTAAATGGCATAATGAGCGAGAAGTTGAACGCATGAATCATGACCGTCAAGGCAGTCTTTTGGATTTTATAGAAGCCTTCACCCAGCGCTTTCCAAAATGCGTGGATGAGTATGAAACCTTACTCACCGATAATCGCATTTGGAAACAACGAAACGTTGATATTGGTATCGTAACGCCCGAACAAGCGTTGCAAGGTGGATTTTCTGGACCTATGTTGCGTGGGTCAGGGATCGCTTGGGATTTACGTAAAAAACAAACCTATGCCGCGTATGATAAAGTTGATTTTGATATTCCTGTCGGTAAAACGGGGGATTGTTATGATCGATATCTGGTGCGCGTTGAGGAAATGCGGCAATCAAATCGAATTATTAAACAATGTGTAACGTGGCTAAACGCTAATCCCGGCCCAGTAAAAATTGATGATCATAAAATAGTTCCGCCCACACGTCTCCAAATGAAAGAAAATATGGAATCCTTAATTCATCATTTTAAATTATTTACTGAAGGCTTTTGTCTGCCTCGGGGTGAAGTCTATTCAGCAGTGGAAGCGCCTAAAGGAGAATTCGGTATTTATTTGATTTCGGATGGCGCGAATAAACCGTATCGAATAAAAATTCGGGCACCTGGATTTCCACATTTGGCCGGATATGATGAAATGGTCAAAGGCCATATGTTAGCAGATGGCGTGGCGATATTAGCGAGTCAAGATATTGTATTTGGTGAAATTGATAGATAGGGGATTCATACGTTATGTCTGAGACGGCGATGAACACACTGCAAGCGTATGTGAGCGCAGCAGGGTTAGAAGAAATCGAACTCTGGGTTGCTAAGTATCCTGCAGATCAGAAACAATCTGCAGTAATGAGCACTTTGAGAATTATTCAAGAAGAACAAGGATATTTAACAGCAGAAGCGATGATCGCCGCGGCTGATTATTTGGACATGATGCCGATTACTGTGTTTGAAATTGCCAATTTTTATACGATGTACGAACGCGAGCCAGTGGGCCAACATGTGATTAGCGTTTGTACTAATATTTCGTGCCAATTGCGTGATTCAGCCACTATCGTAAAGCATTTAGAAAATAAATTAGACATTAAGTGTGGAGAAACAACTAAAGATAAACGATTTACCCTTCGAACTGTTGAATGTTTGGGCGCGTGTGTGAATGCACCGATGATGCAAATTGATAAAACGTTCCATGAATGCTTGACGCCGGCCTTGGTGGATAACATTTTAAATCACTATAACGAGGTTTAAGCAATGGTTGAATTAAATCAAGTTTGTTACCGCACCTTACATCTTGATAAGCCTTGGACGCTTTCTGCTTATGAAAGTGTTGGGGGTTATAGTGCGTGGCGACGTATTATTAAAGAACAAACTCCACCGAAAAAAATCATTGAAGAATTGAAAGTGTCGGCCTTGAGAGGTCGCGGCGGCGCTGGCTTTCCGACTGGCCTGAAATGGAGTTTTATCAACCGTGATGCGCCAGGACAAAAGTATGTGGTCTGTAATTCGGATGAAGGTGAACCGGGGACATGTAAAGATCGAAATATTTTGCGCTACAATCCGCATCAATTGATTGAGGGATTGGCCATTGCAGGCTATGCGATGGGTGCAAGTGTGGCCTACAATTACATCCGTGGTGAATTTTGGGAGCCTTACGAGCGCATGGAGGCGGCCTTGCAAGAAGCGTATACAGAAGGCCTGCTGGGAAAGAATATTATGAAATCAGGTTTTGATTTTGATTTACATAATCATTTAGGCGCCGGTGCGTATATTTGCGGTGAGGAAACTGCACTGTTGAACTCGTTGGAAGGCAAGAAAGGTCAACCGCGTTTCAAACCCCCATTCCCGGCAAATTTTGGGTTATACGGGAAGCCCACTACCATCAACAATACTGAAACGTTCGCATCAGTACCTGTCATTATGGAAAAGGGCGGGGAGTGGTTCTTGAAACTGGGAAAACCCAATAATGGGGGAACCAAATGTTTTTCTGTCAGTGGACATGTGAATAAGCCTGGTAATTTTGAAGTTCCCTTAGGGACGCCTTTTAAAACATTGTTGGAATTAGCGGGTGGCTTGCGCAAGGATCGGAAACTTAAAGCCGTTATTCCCGGCGGCTCGTCCATGCCCGTCATACCAGGCGATATTATGATGACGCTCGATATGGATTATGATAGCTTGCAAAAAGCAGGGTCGAGTATTGGTTCAGGTGCGGTTATCATTATGGATGACAGCACATGTATGGTAGAAACCCTTTATCGCTTATCAGAGTTCTACATGGAAGAGTCGTGTGGTCAATGTACGCCTTGTCGCGAAGGAACGGGTTGGTTGGTGCGATTATTACACAAAATTAAAGAAGGACACGGGGAAGCAGGCGATATCGATCAACTGGTGCACGTTGCGGATAGCATAGAAGGTCGAACTATTTGTGCCTTAGGTGAAGCTGCAGCTTGGCCCGTGCAAAGTTTTATCAAGCATTTTCGTCCTGAATTCGAAGCGTTTATTCGCTCCAAGCAACAGTGAAGGTAACCATGGCTACAATTGAAATTGATGGTAAAACACTAGAAGTGAAAGCTGGGCAGATGATAATTGAAGCTGCGGATGACGCTGGGATTTATATCCCACGTTTTTGCTATCACAAAAAATTATCGGTCGCAGCGAATTGCCGCATGTGTTTGGTCGAAGTAGAGTCTAATCGCAAAACAGTGCCTGCATGTGCCACACCGATTAGCCAAGGGATGAAGGTGTTTACTAAATCACCGGCGGCATTACGTTCACAAGAAGCGGTTATGGAATTCTTGTTAATTAATCACCCCTTAGATTGCCCAATTTGCGATCAAGGCGGCGCATGTGAGTTACAAGATATTTCAATGGGATTCGGACGAGATGAATCCCCTTACGCAGAAAGTAAACGGGCTGTTGCCGATGACGATTTAGGGCCGTTGATTGCAACAGAGATGACGCGTTGCATTCAGTGTACGCGCTGTGTACGCTTTGGTGAAGAAATCGCAGGATTACAGGAACTGGGCGGGATTGGACGTGGCGAACATATGCAGATTAGCACATGTATTGAACATAGCATGAAGTCGGAAGTCTCTGGTAATATCATCGACTTGTGCCCAGTAGGTGCCTTGACGTCGAAACCCTTCCGCTATACAGCTCGCGCCTGGGAAATGACGCAAAGTGCCGGAGTTGCTCCGCATGATTGTCTGGGTTCAAACGTTTACATGCATACCCGACGTAACCGATTAATGCGCGTCGTGCCGAAAGAAGACGAGGCCATCAACGAAGTATGGTTATCGGATCGTGATCGCTTTAGTTATCTTGGACTGCAGCATAAAGAACGCGCTGGCAAGCCGAAGATTAAACGTGAGGGTCGTTGGGAAGAAGTGGATTGGCAAACAGCGCTGGCGTTCGCGGCTCACGGTATGGGTAATGTGATTAAACGGCATGGACCCGAACAATTTGCAGCCTTCGCAACCCCTTCCGCAACGTTGGAAGAATGTTATTTACTTCAAAAAGCCATGCGTGATCTGGGCGTGCACAATTTGGATTACCGACTTCATCAAACTGATTTTCGGGATCAATCGCATCAAAAAGTGATGCCAATCAGTAACTTTTCTTATGCGGATCTTGAAAAACAACATCAGGTACTCCTAGTCGGGTGTAATGTGGATCGCGAAGTACCCCTAGCAGGCTTGCGTTTACGTCAAGCTTATCTGAATGGTGCGGCCATGTATGCCATCAACAGTGTCGATTACGATTACCGCTTTCCGTTAAACGACAAATGGATTGTTTCGCCACAGAAATTGCCCCAGCAGCTCGCGTTATTGCTATCGGCGTTATTTAAAAATAAATCAGATTTGATACTTGAAGAACAACAACTCGTCTTGGGACTGGAATCAGATAAGACGACGCAAGCGCTAGCGCAGCAATTATGCAATGAAGGATCAATTATCGTAACCGGTGCTTTGTGTGACAACCATCCTCATGCCGCGTTGTTGAGAACGTTGATTGCGGCGATTGCTAAATATAGTGGTGCTAAGATATTGTCTTTGACGACAGGCGCGAATAGTGCAGGAGCTGCATTGGCAGGGATGCTACCGCATCGGACTGCTGCTGGTAAAAGCATTGAATCACCTGGATTAGACGTACAAGCAGCGCTCACAGCGAAATTGAAAGGTTATTTATTGATGGGCGTTGAACCAGGGTTTGATTTTGCGAACCCCTCCATGGCCCGACGATCGATGTTAGCTGCAGAATTTGTGGTGGTATTATCAGCGTTTCAATCAGAAGCAATCCAAGAATATGCCGATGTGATTTTGCCGATTGCGCCCTATGCAGAAACGTCAGGAACGTATATCAACCTTAACGGATCCTGGCAAACCACCACGGGTGTTGTGGCGCCGTTCGAGGAGGCAAGACCCGCATGGAAAGTATTGCGTGTATTAGCGAATTTGCTGCATTGTGATGGATTCGATTATGTTTCAGGGCAGGATGTATTAGATGAAATACGTCAACATTTTGCAATGAGGCATGAATCTCTCTCAAATGTTTTTTACCCTGAATCGATGCCTGTAAGTGGAAGTGAGTTAGTGCGTGTTGGAGAATGGCCACTGTACCGCAGCGATGCGATTGTTCGCCATTCTGAGGCGTTACAACGCTGCGGAGCTGCTGAAGAAGCGTGCGTTCGTGTGCACTCACGCACAGCGGATCGCTTAGCACTAGGCGAAATCGCTGCTGTTTCACAAGGGGATATTACGGTAACATTGCCTTTAATCCGGGACGATCGTATTGCCGAAGATACCGTGTGGGTAGCCAATGCTATGCCAGAAACAGTAGATTTGGGACAAGCGTTTGGTGCTATAACAATAAAATAGGTAATCACATGCTGCATAATATTGGCATATTGCTTTGGGTTGTAATAAAAATTTTAATTATCATTTTGCCGTTATTGGTGGTGGTTGCCTATTTGACTTATGCAGAACGTAAGGTCATTGGCTATATCCAATGTCGTATCGGGCCAAACCGCGTAGGATTTCGTGGGTTGTTACAACCGTTTGCTGATCTGTTTAAAATGTTGCAAAAAGAAATCATTATTCCTACAAAATCGAATCCTTATTTATTTCGAATTGCGCCAGTATTTTCCTTAGTACCAGCGTTAGTGGGTTGGGCAGTCGTTCCTTTTGGTGTCGGCATGGTAATAGCAAACATTAATGCAGGGGTGTTATTTTTATTTGCGATGAGTTCGCTGAGTGTTTACGGTGTATTGATTGCCGGATGGGCTTCCAACTCAAAATATGCCATGATGGGGGCGCTACGTTCCGCTGCACAAACCGTTTCTTATGAAATTGCTATGGGTTTTTCTTTCGTCGGCGTGTTGTTGGCTGCAGGCAGTATGAATATTACTGATATTGTCCTGTCACAACAAGGTGGTTTTTTGCATTGGTGGTGTACCCCATTACTTCCCTTATTTGTTATCTTTTGGATATCCGGTATTGCTGAAACGAATCGTGCACCCTTCGATTTAGCAGAAGGCGAGTCAGAACTTTCTGGGGGATTCAATGTGGAGTACTCTGCGATTGGGTTCGGGGTTATCTTTTTAGCCGAATATGCCAGCATGGTGTTGATTTCAATGATGTTGACTTTACTCTTTTTTGGAGGGTGGTTATCGCCATTTGAAGGGGTCCCATTGTTGAACGATATTTTCTTTTTTGTACCTGGTTTTGCTTGGTTGTTAGTGAAAGTTTCTTTTTTCTTGTTCGTCTATTTATGGGTTCGTGCAACGTTCCCACGCTATCGTTATGATCAGTTAATGCGGTTGGGATGGAAAATATTGATCCCGATAACGATTGGGTGGGTGATTATAACGGCAGGTATGGTCATGCTACATATAAAGCCTTGGTTTTAACCGTGTGAGACATTTGAGATGAATAAAACCTTTCGCTGGATCAAACATTATGTTCGCACCTATTTATTGGTCGACTTATTCCGTGGATTGATGTTGACGGGAAAATATTTTTTTAAGAAAAAAATTACGGTGCAATTTCCTGAAGAACATACCCCAATGTCAAACCGTTTTCGCGGGATGTTAGCTTTGCGACGCTATCCTAACGGCGAGGAACGATGTATTGCGTGTAAGTTATGTGAGGCAGTGTGTCCTGCATTAGCGATTACAATCGAAGCAGAGCCGCGTGAAGATGGGTCTCGGCGTACGACACGCTATGATATTGATACTTTTAAATGTATTAATTGTGGTTTGTGCGAAGAGTCTTGTCCTGTGGATTCTATCGTTGTGACACCAATCTTGCATTACCACATGACTGAGCGTGGGCAAAATATTATGACGAAAGAAAAATTGCTGGCTGTAGGTGATTTGATTGAAGAACAATTGGCTGCGGATAGAGCGGCAGATGAAAAATTTCGTTGAGAAACCATGGAAATCCTTTCCTTCCTCCAGGGGGCAGGATACCCAAAAAGCGGATGAGGGGCAATATAGTGATAGAGGTTAAGTTGAGATGATGACTTTAACGTTGCAACAACTCGTTTTTTATGTGTTTGCGGGACTGACGGTTCTATCCGCTATTATGGTGGTAACGCAGGCCAATCCTGTCCGTTGTGTCCTGTTTTTAGTGTTCTGTTTTTTCACCAGCTCCGTATTGTGGATGATGGTGCAAGCAGAGTTTTTAGCGCTGGTGCTGGTCTTAGTGTATGTTGGCGCTGTGATGACCTTGTTCTTGTTTGTGGTCATGATGCTGAATATTGAGGTGGAGGTATTGAAAACTCACCTGTTGCGCTGGTTACCCATAGGACTGCTGATGACAGCAGCATTAGTTGGGTTATTATATATTGCAATACCAGAAGGGTTATTCAATATCAATCCTGCGCAGGCGATTCGACAGGTCGGTGCGCAATCCGACACGCAAGCGATAGGAATGGTTTTATACACTCAATACGTATTAGCATTTGAATTGGCGGCTGTCTTGTTATTAGTAGCCATTATTTCGGCAATCACCCTTGTGCATCGCCCGCCAGTTGGGTCTAAGCGACAATCCATTCGTGACCAAATTATGGTTGATCGTAACGATCGTGTGACCTTAGTATCGATGCCCGCAGAAACGTTTAAGGAATAACTATGATACCCATAACCCATTATATTACCCTGTCTGCCATTTTGTTTGGCTTGGGTATGTTTGGCATTGTCTTTAACAGACGTAATGTTATTTTGTTAATGGTGTGTATTGAATTGCTACTGTTAGCAGTGAATACGAATTTAGTGGCCTTCTCGCATCAATTTAATCATCCAACAGGCGAGATTATGGTTTTTTTCATCCTAACTGTAGCGGCAGCTGAAGCTGCAATTGGCCTTGCGATTGTGATGCTGTTGCACCGCAATCGTGGCAGTATTAACGTTTCTGAAATGAATCACTTAAAAGGGTAAGCTTGTGAGTATATTAACAGCTAGTTTAATTGTTATTTTGGCGCCATTAATCGGTGCATTGATTGCTGGATTGCTGCGCAAAAAAATTGGCCGAGTGGGTGCGCATTCCGTCACTATCTTGGGTGTAGGAATCTCCTTTGCGTTGTCGGTGTGGATTGCCGTGAGGATTTTGAGCCATCATGACGGTGTTTTAGATGTCAATTTGTATACGTGGGCGACCGGCGGCACGCTTTTTCCTTATGCCATGCATATTGGCCTAATGATAGACTCATTAACGGTTGTCATGCTGGTTATTGTGACTTTTGTTTCCTTGTTAGTTCATATATACAGTATCGGTTACATGGCTGAAGACAACGGATATCAGCGTTTTTTTTCCTATATTTCTCTGTTTACGTTTATGATGTTGACGTTAGTCACATCTAATAATTTTCTGCAACTCTTCTTTGGCTGGGAAGGGGTGGGGCTTGTCTCATATTTGCTGATTGGGTTCTGGTACCATAAGGAATCTGCGAATCAAGGAAGCCTTAAGGCTTTTATTGTGAATCGTGTCGGTGACTTTGGGTTTGTTTTGGGAATTGGCTTGGTATTGGCTTTTACCGGTAGTTTGGATTATCACACCGTGTTTCAGCAAACGCCGCTTATTGCTAATGAACAGATCACTTTGTTTCAAGGGCATCCATGGTCTGCTATTACCGTTATGTGTTTATTCTTGTTCGTGGGCGCGATGGGTAAATCAGCACAGGTGCCTTTGCATGTATGGTTACCAGAATCGATGGAAGGCCCTACTCCGATCTCAGCGCTGATCCATGCGGCAACAATGGTGACAGCCGGTGTATTCATGGTTGCACGTATTTCTCCCTTGATAGAATATTCATCGACTGCCTTAAGTTTTGTACTGGTGATAGGCGCTACCGGTGCATTTTTTACTGGGGTGCTAGCGTTAGTCATGAATGATATTAAGCGCGTGGTGGCTTATTCTACGTTATCGCAACTAGGGTATATGATGGTTGCTATGGGAGCATCAGCGTATTCAGCAGGTATTTTCCATTTGCTAACCCATGCATGCTTTAAAGCCCTGTTGTTTTTGGGTGCAGGATCGGTGATTATGGGCGTGCATCATGAACAAGATATGCGTAAAATGGGGGGGTTAGCTCGAAAGATGCCCATTACCTATCTTACTTATTTGATTGGTACGCTAGCGTTATGTGCCGTGCCGCCTTTTTCAGGATTCTTTTCGAAAGATACGATTATCGAAGCAGCGAAACTGTCGATGCTGCCAGGCGCGCATTATGCGTATTGGTGCGTGTTACTCGGTGCTTTTGTAACCGCTTTATATTCGTTCCGTTCTTTGTTTATGGTATTTCATGGTAACCCTCGAATGGATACAAATGCCTATGCTCATGTCCATGAGTCTCCTTGGGTTGTGTGGTTACCCTTAGTGTTGTTGGCTATTCCTTCCGTTATCTTAGGGTATGTATTGTACATGCCTATGCTCTTCACAGAGCCGACGCTTTTATCGGATGCGGTGCGAGTGATGGCTGCGCACAATGTGTTATTGGAAATGAGTAAAGAAGTGCATTCGGCAGGTCAAGCCCTGCAACACTCAGTACAATCAGCGGTCTTTTGGTTGACGATGGCAGGCATTGGGGTTGCTTGGCTGTGCTACAGCCTATTCCCCAAAGTACCCGATTTCGCTGCACGGCATTTGCGTTGGATTTATGCATTTTTACTTGAAAAATATGGATTTGATTGGTTCAATGAGCACGTATGGATGAATGGCTCTAAGCGTCTAGGCACTT
The DNA here is from genome assembly GCA_947504795.1 of Legionellaceae bacterium. Classification (GTDB taxonomy): domain Bacteria; phylum Pseudomonadota; class Gammaproteobacteria; order Legionellales; family Legionellaceae. Next base: position 3,664 of record CANNJG010000002.1, on the reverse strand, counting down.
TGTTTTATCGCGCTGGGGATCAAGTCATCATCGATGGTGCGTTGGTCAATGGAACAAGTCATCTCGTTAATTGGTTCTCCAGGCAATTACGAACGATGCAAAATGGATACTTGTATTCATACGTGGCGATGATGATGCTAGGATTGTTTGGATTTTTAGGATGGTTTTTGTTGTTAAGGTGAGTGTATGCAGCATGTGCTGAGTTATTTAATTTGGATTCCTATCTTCAGTGGAATGATAGTTTGCTTTCTAGGCGAGGATAGAAATCCTATGATCGCTCGTTTGATTGCGTTGGGCACGGTAGTGGTTACTGGGCTGATGTGTATCCCGCTGTTATTAAATCTCGATACCAGTACTTATGCGATGCAGTACACAGAAGATTTCCCATGGATGCCTTCATTGGGTATTCATTACAGTCTTGGGGTGGATGGATTATCGCTTTTACTGATTGCATTGAGTATTTTTACAAATCTTGTCGTGATTCTAGCGACTTGGTCGAGTATCAAAAAACGTGTGGCCCAATATTTCGCCGCGTTTTTGATTATGCAGGGATTCTTGGTGGGCGTCTTTGCCGCCACAGATGCGATTTTATTCTATATTTTTTGGGAAGCAACGTTGATACCTATGTATTTAATCATCGGTATTTGGGGATCTGATAATCGCATGTATGCCGCTATTAAATTCTTTTTGTATACTTTTTTAGGCTCGGTCCTAATGCTGGCAGCGTTTTTGTATTTAGGCTATATCGCCAACTCATTCGCGATTGAAACGTTTTATGCACTGAAACTGAGTATGACGGCGCAAACGCTTATTTTCATCGGATTTTTCCTGGGATTTGCGATTAAGATTCCTATGTTCCCCGTGCATACATGGTTGCCGGACGCACATACTGAAGCCCCCGCGGGTGGTTCTGTGGTACTGGCTGCTATATTGCTGAAATTAGGGGCGTATGGCTTTATTCGCTTTGGGCTTCCCATTATTCCGGATGCTTGCCGGCATTTTGCGCCCTTGATGATTGCGTTATCGTTGATCGCGGTGGTGTATATTGGATTAGTCGCCGTGATTCAGAAAGATATGAAGCGTTTGATTGCTTATTCATCCATATCACATATGGGTTTTGTAACGTTAGGATGCTTCGCTATTTATCGCATTGCAGACGCTAGTCAAATGCAATTTGCGGGGATAATTCTTGAAGGTGCGATTATTGTTATGATTTCTCATGCATTTGTTTCAAGTGGCATGTTTGCTGGCGTTGGCTATTTGTACGACCGAATGCATACGCGCAACATAGACGATTTTGGTGGTATTGTGAATAGCATGCCAGTTTTTGCGAGCTTCTTAATGCTGTTCGCAATGGCGAATGCCGGACTTCCTGGTACCTCAGGGTTTGTAGGTGAATTCATGGTGATTCTGGGCAGTATGAAAGCCGGATTCTGGCTTGCTTTCTGGGCTGCAACCACCTTAATAATCGGCGCAGCTTATACCTTATGGATGTACAAACGGGTTATTTTCGGTGTGGTTACCAATCCTAAAGTAGAAACACTGAGTGATTTATCTTTCTACGAGACGAGTGCCTATGTTTTATTAGCACTGATGGTGATTGGTATGGGTGTCTATCCTAAACCATTCTTGACATATATACACCAAACCGTTAGCCATACTTTAGAGTTGGCGGCACAATCAAAGGGTTAAGCTAATATGACTGGATTTACGAATGCTTTTGCACCCGCGCTCCCTGAAATAGTTATTTTGGTAACGGCTTGTTTAGCGTTGCTTGGGGATTTGTTCTTTAAAAAAGTCCTGCGCTCTGTTGCGTTGTGTTGCGCTTCGGTTGGGCTATGTGTGGCTGCGGTGATTTCGTATCTATTTTTGAATCAATATGGCCAAATCAAGTTTGACGGATTATTTATTAGTGATGATGTGGCGCAGTTGCTAAAATTATTTATATATTTGACCGTTTTCTTAAGTTTTATTTATTCCAAAACCTATTTAGATGAACGCAAAATGCCAGCGAGCGATTATTATGTTCTCGGGTTATTTGCGACGTTAGGGATGATGATTATGGTCTCAGCGCACTCGTTATTAACCATGTATTTGGGAATTGAGCTTTTATCCTTACCTCTTTACGCGATGACAGCGTCTCGACGTTCACTGGCGGAGGGTACGGAAGCAGCAATGAAATATTTTGTGATTGGGTCCATAGCTTCAGCAATGTTATTATACGGGATTTCACTCTTATACGGTGCAACAGGGACCTTAGATTTTTCTGATATTGCTGAGCATTTGACAGTCAACACGCAGGCGCATCTTGGATTGTTATCGTTCTCCCTTGTTTTTATATTGGTAGGATTAGGGTTTAAACTGGCAGCTGTCCCATTCCACATGTGGGCACCCGACGTCTACGAAGGGGCCCCGACGTCGGTGACCTTGTTCTTAAGCGCAGCCCCTAAAATAGCAGCGATGGGTTTGACGATACGATTGCTGAGCTATGCGCTCCCTGATTTGGCGCATGAATGGCAACAAATGATTATGATCATGGCAATTGCATCGACGTTTCTGGGTAATCTGATTGCAATTGTACAAAAGAACATCAAACGCTTGTTAGCCTATTCGACGATTTCACATATGGGATATGCCTTATTTGGTGTCTTGTCTGCAACGTCAGCTGGGTACGCAGCTTCCGTATATTATGTTTTGATTTATAGTTTGATGTCAGTTGGGGCGTTTGGATTATTGGTCATTTTGTCTCGCTCGGGCGTTGAGATAGAGGCGATTGAGGATTTAAATGGTCTGAATAAGCGTAATCCCTGGTTAGCATTTATGATGATGATTATTCTATTGTCGATGGCAGGCATTCCACCTACCGTTGGATTTTTTGCGAAGTTGTTGGTATTAAAAGCATTGGTCGATGTTAGCATGACCTGGGTAGCAGTTTTAGGCTTAGTTTTTGCTGTCATAGGTGCATATTACTACTTGAATATCATTAAGGTTATGTATTTCGAAGAAGCCAGAGATAATAGCCCCATTCGGTTGGCGCGGAGTACAACGGCTTTATTCTCGGCGAATGCTTTATCGCTATTATATTTTGGCATCATGCCCAGCGGCTTAATTTCAATTTGTATGAATGTATTTGCGGCATAGAATCGCATCATGCTGCTTGTGCTCCCCTCCAATCCAAGGTATCATCGACCACGTAAATCGGGGCGTAGCGCAGCCTGGTAGCGTACTAGCATGGGGTGCTAGTGGTCGAAGGTTCAAATCCTTCCGTCCCGACCAATCACAGAGCCGCGCGCGTAAGCAAGCGGGGAATTTAAAACCCCAAAATATTTTTCATGGCTACACATCTGGCTACACTTTTCAATATTCTCGTGATAAACACATCGGCCGAATTTCTCAAATTCAGTGACAACCGCAGTTCCAATCTATCCTAGAAACTCCTCAAAAATGCCACCAAAATCTATTGACCCGTCATTCCGCACCTGAATTTTTGATTTCGTCGTTCCCGCCTGCACTGAGCATATTCGAAGCCGACTCTTGCGAGCGGGAATCTATAACTACACGTGAACATTACTGATCTTTTTGGGCGTTTATAGGTCAATCTATTGATTGGTCTCGCTTTTTTTCAAAAATTTCTTGACACGGACCTGTGTTTTTGATCTATTGC
>CANNJG010000001.1 GCA_947504795.1 Legionellaceae bacterium | reverse complement strand
TGCGACGTGCGATCCCAGTTATTATCGCTGGGAACAATGGTTTTTTATCAAATTATACGAACGGGGTCTAGTCTACAAAAAATCCGGGCAAGTCAACTGGGATCCCGTTGACCTTACCGTATTAGCTAATGAACAAGTGGTAGATGGTCGTGGATGGCGCTCGGGAGCCTTGATAGAGCGCAAAGAAATCTCTCAATGGTTTGTAAAGATAACCGCCTATGCCGATGAGTTGTTAGCAGGCTTGGACACTCTCGACGCTTGGCCAGCACAAGTCAAACAAATGCAACGCAATTGGATTGGCCGCTCCGAAGGCTGTGACATTCGTTTCAAGGTCAACCACGAAACGAAACCTCTCAAAGTCTATACAACGCGGCCCGATACCCTGCTGGGGGTTACTTATTTAGCAATTGCGCCAGATCATCCCCTTGCTAAGCAAGCGGCTATTGAAAACACCCCTATCCAAACGTTTATTGAAAGCTGCCAACATGTCCGCCTAGTTGAAGCGGAACTGGCGACCATGGAAAAGCGTGGCATTGACTCAGGCTTAACTGCTATTCATCCACTGACCGGTAAAGAGCTGCCTATTTGGATTGCCAATTTTGTATTAATGCAATATGGATCCGGGGCCGTCATGGCTGTGCCTGCCCATGATCAACGCGATTGGGAGTTTGCACAAACGTACGCATTACCCCTACAACCGGTGGTGACACCCCTCAACGGTGCGCCGCATGATTTCACTCAATCCGCCTATACTCAGGAAGGCACGTTGTGCCACTCGGGGGATTTTGATGGACAATCATCCACCGAGGCACGTAAAACTATCACTGCGTTTTTGGAGCAACAACAATTAGGCAAGTCCTCGGTCAATTATCGACTCCGTGATTGGGGCGTCTCGCGACAACGCTATTGGGGAACCCCTATTCCGATGATTATCTGTGAACTATGTGGCATTGTACCCGTAGCTGAGGCAGATTTACCGGTCCTACTACCTGAAAATATTGCGATAACAGGCAGCGGTTCACCCCTCGGCCAGTGCGCTGAATTTGTGAATACAACGTGTCCAAAATGTGGCAAGGAAGCGCAAAGAGAAACTGATACATTCGACACTTTTTTTGAATCATCCTGGTATTACGCCCGCTATGCATGCAAAAACCAATCCAGTGCTATGTTGGATGACCGCGCAAAATATTGGACACCCGTTGATCAATATATCGGTGGTATCGAACATGCTGTCATGCACCTGCTATATGCGCGTTTTTTTCACAGATTGATGCGTGATGAAGGACTCGTCAATTCTGATGAACCGTTTAAGGCACTGCTTAGTCAAGGGATGGTATTAAAAGATGGACACAAAATGTCTAAGTCTTTAGGCAATACAGTGGACCCGAATCATTTAGTTGAAACTTACGGCGCGGATACCGCGCGCTTATTTATCATCTTTGCAGCACCCGCAGAACAATCTTTAGAATGGTCAGACGCAGGCGTAGAAGGCTCACATCGATTTTTAAAACGTCTGTGGCAATTCGCTTATCTTCATCGTGATCTTTTCATGGGCATTAACCAAACCACAGACGATATTGCCAACAATGTCCGCTGGCAAGACTGCGACGCCCGATTAAAACACGCACGCTGCAGTATTCATATGATATTACAACAAGCCATCCTCGACTATGAACGCCAACAATTCAATACCGTCGTATCGGGATGCATGAAATTATTAAACGAATTGAATGCATACAGCCTAGAAACAGAAGAAGACACGTATTTACTCTATTCGGGTTTTAGCTATTTGCTGCGCTTGCTCGCTCCTATCACGCCACATATATGCCATGTCTTATGGCAACAATTAACGTTTGAAAAAGCGATTATTGATGCGCCTTGGCCTAAAGTCGATAAAAATGCTTTGAAAACCGATGAAGCTGACTTTGTTGTGCAAGTGAATGGTAAATTACGTGCGGGATTTAGAGCAGATTCCGAAACACCCGAAAACCAGCTCATCGCGATGGCCAAAGAGCATGCCGCCGCATTTTTAACCGGTAAAATCGTTACAAAGTCGGTTATCGTCGCGCATCGTCACTTAATTAACTTGGTAGTTCCGGTGTGACCGGTTCGATCAAACGTCTTCTATTAGCAATAGGATGGATAAGCATACTATTCTGCAACGGCTGTGGTTTTCATTTACGCGGCGTTATTGATATGCCCCCCTGGTTGAATGATATTGCCATCATGGTCCAAAAAGTACATCGTGATTTAGGGCCCGATCTCAAAGAACAGCTTCAAGCCTATCATATTCATGTTAGCAAACGTCCTAATCAAGCTCGATACTGGCTAATTCTAGAAGAAGATTTTGAGGAAAAGCATATCACGTCAGTCAGTTCAAGCACCACGCCTCGTCAATATCAAGTCACTTATACGGTTCAATTTAAGCTTGAAGAAGCCAATGGCAAAGATATCATCCCAACCAGTCGCGTAACCGCTAACCGATTGGTTACTATCAATAGCGATCGCATTTTGGGCTCGAATTACGAAGAGGGCTTACTCAAGGAAGAAATGCGCCATGATGCCATTATACAAATCATTGATAGACTCGGGCATGCTCCACGATGATCATCAAATATCCCATGTTGACAACAGCGCTTAAGAAACGCTGTGCGCCTATGTATATTATTTCAGGGCAAGAGCCTTATTTAGTGCAACAAGCCGTATCTCAAATCAAACACGCTTGGCAACACCACACCCAACAGGATACTGAAGAAACGATACTGACTCTGCAGCAACCAACCGATTGGGCAAACAGTTTTGAAGAAGCCAACAGCTATGCATTGTTCACAACGCATCGCCTACTGGATCTGCGTTTTGATAAAAAAACCTTAGATGCTGACAGTAAAAAACGAATACAAGACTATTTAGAACACCCCAACTCACGTTGCTTGGTGATGATACAAGCCCCGCTGTTACCCGTGAAAGCGCTTCAAACCCTTGCGCAACATGAAAATCTTGTTCATGTCACGATAACCGTATTGAACGCACATGGATTGAAACAGTTTATTGGGGATGCACTCAGAAAACACGGGATCTTGTATGAGCCTCAAATACCCGAGCTCATCTTTCGATACAATCAAAACAATCTGTTGGCCTGTCACCAAATTATTGAACAACTAGCTTTAATTCACCAACCACCAAAGCCTATAACGTGCCCAACCGTTATGGACTACTTGCGTGATCAAGGAGATTTCTCTATTTATGAATTAGGAGACACACTTCTTGCCGGTCAAACCGCACAAGCAATTCGCATGCTCCGCCAAATTATCCAGTCACAACAAGAACCAACGCTCATCTTATGGATGTTAGCTCAGGAAATACGTAAATTAATCCAATTACATCATTTATCACAGCAGGCCATCCCCTTTCACGCTGCGTGCCAACAACTCAATATTTGGAGTCAAAAAATTGAAAATTACCAAAAAGCCTCCCAACGTTTATCCTTAAAGACCTTGTTTGGCTTGCTGCAACAATGTCAAAGCATCGATGAACAACTCAAATCAAACCGTCAATCCACGCTCTGGCACACAATAGAACGATTATGCTTATCCCTTACTGAAAATGCGAGCATTCATGCGGTAATTTAGATCACCATTCAAAACCACTCAGTTAACGATAGCAAGTAATACTAGAAAATCCCTGACAATCGCCATCAAAACACAAGCGCTGATTGCCTAATGCACGAGTCGCAGCCAAGCCTTTGTTTTGTTTGAAACGACTGGCCTTCATAAATCCCAAACGTCGACAAAAAGAAAAAGCGGCGCGTTCCCCACATCCTTGCCCATTTTTAAAACACCAATCGACGCGATAATGGTTAAACCGTGGCATCACAAAAATCTGGCTGCGATAATAATACCCTCGCCGCGGCTGATGCAGGGTTTGTGCACTGCACTGGAGGAGTTTAAAGCCAGAGCATGACCAGCCCACGCAATTTTTGGGACTATCTAGATAACGCGTTGCCCCAAGGTTATAATCAATCGTTGCGCGCTTAGCGCGATCATATCCCTGCATTTGGCAATATCTGTCAGCTACGACCTGGCCACAAGTCTTTTCGTCGGCTAAACAATAGCTTAAGCGCTTCCCATGCATGCGTGGGGCCCAAAAATCATGAGTATACCACTCTGATGCCGCACTAACACTCGCGACGCAGATACTATATGCAACCACCATCCCTATAATGCGTCTCATTGTAACATCCTATTCATAGCATAATGCGATAGATTCGGGTGATAATGTGTCTGAAAGCGCCGCAAGCAATTGATCCCCAGGACGCACACAAAACGCCTTTCCCAAATTCAACTTGGCACTCACCGATACATTAGAATAACAAACTTGAACCACACAATCACCTTTATACGCGGATAAGATCGATTTCAATTGGGTTAAGTGTTTGCCATCTCTGTGGGTTAGGGTAATACGTAGATAGCGCGCGAACCGAGATCGTGCTTCACCACAGTCCAGTATATTTGCGGCCATCATTTTAATTCCGCCGGTATAGTCATCCTGACTCAGCTCGCCTTCCACCACTATCACTTCACCCAAACCTAGACAATTAGCTTTCAAATCCAATAATTCTGAAAATACCACGACATCAATCGTGGCATTATTCGCGGCAGACAAACTCAAAATCGCTAGTTTCTTACCGCGCTTGGTCACGATTTTCTTGATATGACTTAAAAGGCCACAGGTAATAGCCTTCTTGTTTTTAAACGTGGCCAGGGTATTTAAGGGCTGTATAAAGGGCTTAAACTCGTGTTCATAGGGATCCGTCGGGTGCCCGGTCAAATACATGCCTAATGTTTCTTTCTCACCTTCTAGACGTTGTTTGACTGACCAAGGCGTACATAAATCATAAGATTCACGCGCAAGCGGCTCATTGATAAGTGCGAAGAGATCGCCCTGACCGGAATGACTGTCTTGCACATGGAGCGTTCCTAGGTGCATTGCTTTATCTAAATTATGAATCAAAACTGCGCGTTCTGTCCCCCAGTCATCCATGGCGCCACTTTTAATAAGGGCCTCGATTACGCGGTGATTGGTTTTGCGCATATCTAAACGTCGACACAAATCAAATAAATCTAACCATGGGCCATGTCGTTTGCGTTCTTCTATTAAATTATCGATAACGCTAGCACCCAAGCCCTTAATTGCGCTTAATCCGTAGCGTATGGTCTGGTCATCTACCACCGTAAATCCAAAATTGGAGTGACTAATTGAAGGCGGCAATACCTGCAATTGCATGCTCGTACACTCACGGACAAACCCAACAACCTTGTCCGTATTATCCATATCTGCCGATAAAACCGCTGCCATAAATGCAGCAGGGTAATGCGCTTTTAACCAAGCTGTTTGATAGGCAATTAAGGCATAAGCTGCAGAATGTGATTTATTAAACCCATAGCCTGCAAATTTTTCCATTAAGTCAAAAATAGCCGTTGACGTCGCCGGATCCACATTCCGCGCTAAGGCACCCTCCGTAAAAGTCACACGCTGTTTGGCCATTTCCTCTGGCTTTTTCTTACCCATGGCGCGGCGTAATAAGTCAGCACCTCCCAGCGTGTAATGGGCAAGTACCTGAGCAATTTGCATCACTTGCTCTTGATATAAAATTACGCCATAGGTAGGTTTTAAGATTGATTCTAATTCTGGGTGAGGATACAAAACCGAAGACAAACCGTGTTTACGTTCAATAAAGTCATCTACCATGCCAGACTGTAAGGGGCCAGGTCGAAATAAGGCGACCAACGCTATCACATCCTCAAAAGTATCTGGTTGTAAGCGATGAATCAACTCTTTCATACCCCGTGATTCTAACTGAAAGACCGCGGTCGTTTGGCACTGTTTTAATAGGGTAAAGGTCGCCGTATCATCTAAGGGGATGGTGGCAATATCAACAGGATCCTCTTGCCGCGCTGCATTGATGAATTTTAATGTCATATCAATAATGGTGAGTGTACGTAGACCCAGGAAGTCAAACTTGACGAGCCCAACGGCTTCAACATCGTCTTTATCAAATTGACTGACAATATGTGAGGTCCCTTCTTCACAATAAATCGCTGTAAAATCAGTGAGTTCAGAAGGCGCAATCACTAAGCCTCCCGCATGTTTACCGGCATTACGTGTAAGTCCCTCTAGTGAGAGCGCTAAATCTAATAGTTCTTTAACTTCCTCTTCATTCTGATAGCGTTGCGCCAACTCTGGTTCTTTTTTCAAGGCTTCAGCCAACGTAATGCCCAATTCAAAGGGCACTAATTTAGCGAGTTTATCCACAAACCCATAGGGATGTCCCAACACCCGCCCCACATCACGCACCACCGCCTTGGCTGCCATCGTGCCAAAGGTAATAATCTGTGAGACCGATTGGCGACCATATTTCTCCGCGACATATTCAATCACGCGGTCACGCCCTTCCATACAAAAATCGATATCAAAATCAGGCATCGATACACGTTCGGGATTTAAAAATCGCTCGAAGAGCAAATCATATTGCAAGGGATCTAAGTCAGTAATCCCTAAGACATAAGCAACCAACGATCCGGCTCCGGAACCTCTCCCAGGCCCCACCGGTACATCATGGGATTTTGCCCACCGGATAAAATCCGCAACTATTAAAAAATAGCCAGCGAATCCCATCGCGTTAATCACGTCAAGTTCGATCTGTAAACGCTGATGATAGGGGGCCTGAGAAGAGACATTTAAGCGCTGAAAGCGGTTCTCTAAACCCTGTTGTGCTAATTCGGTTAAATAAGCTTCTATCGACACACCTTGGGGTGTGGGAAATTGAGGTAAGTACGGCTGGCCTAACGTCAACATAACGCTACAGCGCTTGGCAATTTCAACAGAGTTTTGTAACGCCTGCGGCAAATCCTTAAATAACTCCAGCATTTCTGCGGGGGAGCGTAAATATTGCTGTTCTGAATAATGCTTTTGGCGCCTATCGTCCGCTAAGGTATCGCCATTGTGGATACATACTCGGGCTTCATGGGCATCAAACTCTTTCTTTTCTAGAAAGCGCACATCATTCGTTGCTACCAAAGCTAACTGCTGTTGATCCGCCAATTGCACCACAGCTTCGTTATAGGCGGACTCCCCCTGACGTCCTGTGCGCGTTATCTCAAGGTAAAATCGGTCTTTGAATACCGCTGCCCATTTGGCTGCCAATTGCTGCGCCCTTGAAACGTCGCTTCGGAGCAAAGCATGGCCTATATCACCCTGACGTCCTCCCGATAAGACAATCAATCCCTCCGCTTGCTCGACTATCCATTCAAATGTCACACGCGGTTGGCCTTGCACTTGTCCTTCTTGATACGCTTTCGAAATTAAACGAGTTAGATTGCGGTATCCGGTCTCAGTTTGGCAAAGCAATACCACAGAAAAAACGCTCTGCGGATCCTCTGTATGCCAACACAATACCTCGCAGCCTAGAATAGGCTTAATGCCTGCTGCAAGCCCCGCTTGGTAGACTTTCACAGCAGCAAACAAATTACAAAAATCAGTGACTGCAATCGCAGACATCTCTAATTTTCTCACTGTTTCCATCATCGGTTGGATACGAACTAATCCATCGATTAAAGAATATTCAGTGTGAAGGTGCAAATGAACAAACGACGCGTCAGTCATGCGAGACACCTGTATTCGATTTGAGTAACGCCAAAAAGGCATTTTCATCTAAAACGCGGAGTCCTAACCGTAAGGCATTATCTAATTTAGATCCTGCTTCTTCGCCTGCAATAACAAAATCTGTCTTGGCAGATACGGAACTCATAACATGCCCTCCGATAGCTTCTATGTGTGCTTTGGCTTCTTCACGCGTCATCGTTTTCAAGCTCCCGGTTAACACCAACTTCTTTTGATAAAAAGGATGCTCCGATCGGATGTCGACCTGTTGCGGCGTTGCCCAATAAATACCTGAAGCCAATAAACGTTCAATAATAAGCACATTTTGTTTTTTAGAAAAGAAATGCACGGTATTTTCCGCAGCAACGGGACCAATATCTTTAACGGTCAACAACTCTTCGACCGTTGCGCGCGCTAACGCTGGAATATCGCCAAAGTGCTGCGCCAAAAGGCGCGCACAGGTTTCTCCAATTTCAGGGATCCCTAACGCATATATAAAATGGGCTAAGCTGGTTTGTTTCGATTCCTCAAGGGCCTGCATCAAGTTTTCTGTGGATACTGATCCCATCCTGGGTAATGTCGCCAAAATAGCTGGATCTAATTGGTACAAATCTGCAACATCCTGAATGAGTTTATACGCCACAAGCATATCAATCAATGCTTTGCCTAACCCATCGATGTTCATAGCACGCCGTGACGCAAAATGCCAAACCATGCGTTTCAACTGCGCCTGGCAATAGAGCCCTCCCGTGCATCTTGCAACGGCTTCACCGACTTGACGTCGCACGTCTGAACCACACACCGGGCATGTTTGCGGTAATGCAATCGCTTCAGCAGTTGATTGACGTCGGTTTTGTACCACGCCAACCACCTCTGGAATCACATCACCCGCCCGGCGTATAATAACAGAATCGCCTATACGAATATCTTTACGCTCAATCTCGTTCATATTGTGCAAAGTCGCATTCGATACCACAACGCCACCGACGCGCACAGGCTCTAAACGCGCCACCGGGGTCAATGCCCCAGTTCGTCCAACTTGAAAATCCACCGCCAGCAGCCGTGTTACCTCTTCTTGCGCAGGGAATTTATGCGCGCATGCAAAACGTGGTGCACGCGAAATAAATCCCAATTGTTGTTGATAGGCAATTGTATCCACTTTATAAACTACCCCATCGATTTCATACGCCATTCCAGCACGTTTCTGGCCGACCGTTGCATAGAAATCTAGACAACCCGAAATCCCTTGTGCTCTTCTATTTTCAGGCGATACGCGTAATCCCCATGATTGGAGTAATGCAAGTAACTCAAAATGACTATCAGGTAAAGTGACGCCCTCACAAGCACCGACGCCATAGCAATACATCGTTAAAGGACGCTGCGCTGTAATGTCTGGATTGAGTTGCCGTAAACTACCTGCTGCCGCATTTCTAGGATTTGCAAAGCCTTTTTCACCTTGTGCATGAGCGGTTGCATTCAACTGTTCAAATCCTGCTTTAGGCAGGTACACCTCCCCGCGAATCTCAACGATTTTAGGCGGTTTTTCGACTAGTAATCGCAACGGGACAGCGGCAATAGTACGAATATTGTTCGTTACTTCTTCGCCCACGGCCCCATCCCCTCGAGTCGCCGCATGCGTCAATATTCCTGCTTCATACGTTAGATTCACCGCCAATCCATCCAACTTAGGCTCGCACATGAACCATAAGGATTCTAGATTACAGTTTAATTTATCCGTCACTCGCTTCAAAAAGGCTTCTAATTCTTCATTTGAAAACACATTAGCTAGCGATAACATGGGGACACGGTGGGTCAACGGCGGCAACTCACTGCTCATTGCGGCACCGACACGTTGTGTTGGCGAATCCTGCGTAATCAGCTCCGGGTGCGCTTGTTCAAGCGCACCTAAAGCTTGAAAGCGTTGGTCATACATCGCATCGGATACCAACGGATCATCCAATCCGTAGTAGTGATGATCGTAACGCCGAATTTCATCACGTAATATCTGAATTTGCTCGGCTATAGATTGCATGAGATACTCCTAACAACATCGTATACCACACGGGGTATAAGCAAAACATGATAACTCACTATGTAACCTTTTCTACACTACTATCGAGTGGGATAACCTGCAGCGTGTCGTTGCTTCTAATTGGTCTCATCCACTATCGTCAACGCCAAGCATACCGATTAATTAAAGACCAACACGAGGCGCTGAAACAATTTGTCACCATGGCTTTACAGTCGCTCCAAGCAACCCTGCAGCACACCATACAAGCGGGGCAATTAAGTATTCATGATAAAATAACCCAAAGCCACCATGCGATACAACCTTTAATTGTGGAATCTATTCAACGGCAAATGATTGATGTGCGCGAGCAAATTGGTCATAGTTTCACGCAACATACCCATTCGCTCACCCAACATTTACAGTCGGTCACAGAAGAAATCCGTGCTCATCTTCAAAATTTGACCCACCAAGTAAATCATCGTTTATCCGAAGGCTTTGAAAAAACATCGGCAACGTTTATAGATGTCGTCAAACGCCTTGCCATTATTGACGAAGCTCAAAAGAAAATTACTGAGTTATCCCAACATGTAGTCAGTTTACAAGACGTTCTCGTCGACAAACGTGCACGTGGGGCCTTTGGTGAAGTCCAATTAGCAACGCTAATTGCCAATGTGTTACCGAGTCAGCATTACAGCCTGCAATACACCTTAAGTAATCAAAAACGTGCTGATTGTATCTTATTTTTACCAGACCCAACAGGAAATTTAGTCATTGATGCTAAATTTCCGTTGGAGGGTTATCAACGATTAATGAATACCGAGTCAACCTCGTTAGAACGTAAATCCCTGCAACAACAATTTCGTCAAGACATGCAAAAACATATCAAAGATATTGCAGAAAAATACATTCTTCCCCCAGAAACAACGGATAGCGCTATCATGTTTATCCCGGCGGAATCTATTTTCGCCGAAGTGCATGCGAATTATCCTGAGATCATCGCGCTATCACAACGTTTAAAAGTCTGGCTGGTATCGCCCAGTACGTTAATGGCAGTTTTGACCACTGCGAAAGCGGTTCTAAAAGATGATGCCACACGCAAGCAAGTCCATATTATTCAACAACATCTCCATGCTTTAGCTAACGATTTTCAACGCTTTGAAAAACGCATGGACAAACTAACCAAGCATATTGATTTAGCCCATCAAGACGTTAATGACGTGAATACATCCGCGAAGAAAATAACGCTACGGTTTCAAAGAATCGAAGCCGTAGACTTAGACATTAACCCAACGACCCCTGCAGAAGCGGTTGAATTGCCTAATACTTAAAATCATCAGGACTTACGCAAAATCCTGTGGAATAGCTTTGGGATGTTGTAAATTGGACATTGTTTGATAATAAATCCCTGCTCGTCTTTTATGTGCCAAACATGCGCTGAGCCCGAAGCTTTCTGTCAAAATTAAAAATCTGTGCTATGCTTTTAAATAAAGCTAAATGGATTATAAAAATGCCGAAAACCTTATTATTAATCTTGTCTCTTGTCTCTCCGATCCTACACGCCTGCGCAAACGGGCAGGACATTCGGTATTGCGATTCCTCTTCGGGATTGAATGTTAACGAAAATGGTGATTATAGCTCTTCTTATTGCACGCGGCATGCCGTCATGGATATGCAAAAGTTTGAAGGAATCTGCATGTGGCATGGGGGTGTTGCAAAAATTACGGGAAGACAACAAATAATTTGCAATGATGGGAGTTATTCTGAAATTAGTTCATTGCGTCATTGGCATTATGACACAAATCATGGGTTTTTAGAACCCGATAGTACGCCAAAAGCGAATGTATCAAAGGACCTAAGCAACTATAAGTCAAACGATGGCACAAATGTACTTATAGAATGATTGTCAGAAAGCGACGAAAAGGTGGCCCTCCTTGTGCGCTGACGGACTCGAGCCCGGATGATATATATAGACAATCCCAAGAATAGATCGCATAATTTAGCCTTTTGCCATTGAATACACTATGACGCTCCGGTCCCCTTTAATTCAAATTAAACACCTTCATAAGTCGTATGGCCGCTCAAAAATCCTAAAGCAAATTAACCTGGATGTGTTTACCGGTGAGTTTTTAACGCTTTTAGGCCCATCAGGATGCGGTAAAACAACGCTATTGCGTCTGCTTTCCGGATTTGAACAACCAACCCATGGCGAGATCTTTTTTAACGGCGTGTGTGTGAATACATTACCGCCTCAAGAACGTAATGTTCATACGGTTTTTCAAAGCTATGCCCTCTTTCCGCATTTATCTGTATTTGAAAATGTGGCCTTTTCCTTGCGCTGTCAACATTTGTCCGAAACAAATATTCGTGAGCGTGTCAAAGATGCCCTAGCGATGGTTCAATTAGAATCCTATGGTACGCGTAAAATTACGAAACTAAGTGGCGGACAACAACAACGGGTCGCCATTGCTCGTGCGATTATCAATTGCCCAAAAGTCCTCTTGCTTGATGAACCTTTGAGTTCGTTAGACTATAACCTTCGAAAATCTATGCAATACGAACTCAAACAACTACAAAAAACATTGAATATGACGTTTGTGTTCGTTACCCATGATCAAGAAGAAGCTCTATCGATGTCGGATCGTATTGTCGTCATGAATCAAGGCGAAATCGAACAAATAGGCTCACCTCGTGAAGTATATGAAACACCTTGCAATCTCTATGTTGCGCAATTTATTGGCGAAGCCAACCGCTTTGATGTCACCATCCATACCGTCACTAAACGTCATGCCTCGGTAAAAATAGGCAAAGCAACCATCCAATGCGCGATCGTTCCGGGTGTTCTCCGTGGGGCCTCGATGCATCTTATGATACGACCTGAAGATATTCGTGTGCATTCTGAACATGAAGTGCAAAATACCAAAGGCATGCTCCCAGGTAAAATCATCGATATTGTTTATAAAGGCTCAACCGTAGCGCTAAAAGTCCTATTAACAACAGGACAAACGATCTCAGCCATCGAGTTTTTTAATGAAGACGATGATAAGTTAGAATATCTTGAACAAGAGCCCGTATGGGTTCAATGGTTACCCGGCTGGGAAGTGCTATTACCTTATGAACACTAAACCCTATTCTATTTTTTTTATATTTGGATGGCTATTCCTCTTCGGCTTTGTCCCGTTAGGCTGTATTTTTCTTTTATCGTTCCTTACGAATGATCAAGCCCATATGGCAACCTTACCCTGGACTTTCCATAATTATACGGAACTGATGACCCCGTCGTTTTCTAAAATTCTTTGGCGATCAACGCTCATGGCTTCTACAACCACGTTGTTATGTTTACTGCTAGCCTATCCGCTCAGCTATATTATTGTGAAATCGAAACATCAAACCTTATGGCTGTTTTTAATCATCATACCCTTCTGGACAAGCTCTCTGATTCGCATCTACTCGTTAATTGCCATCCTTAAAATTCATGGTATTCTTAACACGCTCTTAATAAAATTACATATCATTTCGCATCCTATCGCATTCTTATACTCAAACTTTGCAGTGATCTGCGGCATGGTATACAATCTTTTACCGTTTATGGTCCTTCCGATCTTCTCAAACATGGAGCGTTTCGATTTTTGTTTACTAGAGGCCGCTCAAGATCTTGGGGCTTCACGATTAATCGTTTTTTTTAAAGTATTTTTACCTAATACGTTTTCAGGTATCGTCGTGGGTTCTTTAATGGTATTTTTGCCTTCGATGACATTATTTTATATTCCAGATATCTTAGGCGGCGCGCGTTCTGTTTTATTGGGCAATTTGATTCAACAACAGTTTTTAGGCGCTGAAAACTGGCCTCAAGGCGCCGCAACCAGCATGTTGATTACGATTATTTTCACTCTTGTACTCTGTTTTCACAGACCAAATCAAGGCGTGGTATCATGAAATCCTTGTTACAAAAAAGCTATTTGTTATTCATTTATAGCTTTTTATATATTCCCATCATCGTCTTGATTCTCTATTCTTTTAACACGGCCCGTTACTCGCTATTATGGCAAAGCGGCTCAAACATTTGGTATAAAATTTTAGCTCAAGATGCCAATATATGGTCCGCATTTTTGAATTCGGTTATCTTAGGCATTACCGCGTCTGTAATAGCCACCGTGATCGGTTTACTTGCTTCGGTGCGCTTGTTTTTATCGCAAAAAAGAAAAAAACATAAATCATTTATGGCGATGTTGATCCTACTTATTGTTATTCCAGATCTTATATTAGGCGTGTCCTTATTGATTTTTTATAATTACACACATACCCCACTGGGATTCTTTAGCTTACTTATCTCGCATATTACTTTTTGCTTACCTTACACGCTGCTTACCATCATGAGTCGTATTGAAACTCTCGATATCAATATTTACTACAGCGCCCTAGATTTAGGCGCCAGTCATATGCGCGCGCTCAACAAGGTCCTGTTGCCTTTATTGTTTCCAAGCGTTCTCAGCGCCTTATTACTATCGTTTACTTTATCATTTGACGATGTCGTCATCAGTTATTTTGTTTCAGGACCTGAGTTTACTATCTTACCGCTTGCTATTTATTCAATGATCCGCACCGGTGTCACGCCTGAGCTCAATGCCTTAGGAACGATTACGTTACTGATTTCATTACTATTCGTATTCATTTCTATGCGCCTTACCCGGAAGTCTCTTTCATGATGCTGATGACTCGTTGCATTCTTTTTATTAGTATGCTCATGTGCGCCTGTATGGGTCTCGCAAAACCTATTCTGAATATTTATCTCGTCGGCGGAGAAATACCGCCTAAACTGATATGGGATTTTCAAAAAGAAACGGGTATTCAGGTTAATGTATCAACTTATGACAGTAATGAAACCATGTATGCCAAATTACGCGCAAACAAAAAAAATATTTACGACATTATTTTACCCTCTTCTTATTATGTAGAACGACTAAAAAAATATGGTCTTATTACTAAAATAGACCCAACAAGATTAAAAAATACACATAACATTGATCTCCAATTTACAGATAATCCGTTCGATCCGCATAATGACTATCACATTCCACTTGTCTGGGGTACGACAGGACTATTCTACAACAAGCATTGGATCAAAAATCCACCTAGCGCATGGCACGACTTATGGGATAAGCGCTGGGTCAATCAATTAATGTTAATAAATGATACGCGAGATGTCTTTTCAATTGGGTTAATGAGTCTTGGTTACGACATAAATGACGCTAACCCTGAGCATATCAAAGCCGCTTATGAACATTTATTAGACTTAGTCCCTAACATAAAATTATTTGCGAATGATGCCATTCAGTCATTAATCATTGACGAAGACGCTCATGTGGGCTCTGTGTGGAATGGTGCAATAGTCAGAGCGCAAGATGAAAATGAAGCTGTTCGCTTTGTCTATCCTGCAGATGGATTCGTGATATGGGTAGATTGTCTCGCTATCCCCAAGTCAGCGCCCCATCTTAACGAAGCTTACCAATTCATTGATTATTTACTCCGTCCTAGTTCAGGGGCACAGATTGTCCTTGAGTATGGATATGCGATTGCGAACCAAGCAAGTTGGCGTATTCTACCTAAATCAATCCGAGATAATCCTACTATTTTCCCTCCAAAAGACATCATGGCGAGAGGGAATTATCAACGCGATGTCAATGAGGAAACCATACAACTCTTTAATAAATACTGGGAAAAATTAAAACTAGCGTTTTGATAAGGTTTTGCTGCTAAGGCTCGGATCGACTGTTCAAACTTCGAAGATTGGATCCATTTTTTCAAGAAATGCGAGGAGATGCGGTTTGTCTTTTTCCTCTTGCAAATACTGTTGTAAGCGACGAATGGCCTGGTTATAATCGTCTTGGGTTAAGATGCCTCTTATCAATTCAAAGCGGAGGTAAACGCAATAGGTGTTTAACACATCGGTTTCACAATAATGACGGATACTTGATAGGTTTCCATCTTGATAGGTTTGCCAAACTTTATCGCCGCTCATGCCCATTTTACCCGGGAACCCTAACAGTGACGATATATCATCCAAAGGCGCAAATGCTTTATTTTGATATCCCGCTAAGACATCCATTAAATCTAAATGTCGATAATGGAACCGGTTAAGATAGTTGTTCCATCGAAATGACTGCGTCTGTTCACCGACTTCCCAATAGCTTGGCGCAGGGACTTTATGAAGTAAGGAACGATAATGCAAGACAGGCAAATCAAATCCACAGCCATTCCAACTCACTAAAGTGGGTAAGTGCTTGTCTATTCCGTTAAAAAACCGTTTGATAAGTTCAGGTTCATCTGATGTTTCATCACCCAAAGACCATACCTTCAGTTGGGATGGCGCGCTGATGACGAGAGAAATGGCAACTATTTTTTGCAAATAATGAGGTAAGAAATCGGTTCCTACTTTTGCTCGCCGTAACGCAAATAGGGCTTTTGCAGTGTCGTTATCCGAAAGCTCATCCAACTGATAAAGTTTTCGTCCGGTAACGACGTCAGGTACCGTTTCGATGTCAAAAACTAAAATTTTCATCTTAAAGATCATCCAATTCTATTCATCAAATAGCATAGACTAACATTTACAAAATTGGATAGAAAGCCGGTTGTTGCGCTTTGTTAAAAACACCGTCTGGTTGCCGAGGCCTGCCTAATTTTCGATCATAAAAAACATGTAAATTTTAGGATCATTAAAAGCGTTAGATTTTTTTTATAAGCTCAATAGTGTTCTTTTTTTTGACTTTATTATGCGCACCAATTGGTTTATAATGGTTAATCTTAAATTGTCTAGGGATAAAATTGGATGTTTGAATTTTTTCAAGAACGGATTCAATCCCTCTCATGGGTGAAGACCATGGTCAACCTGCCGAGTGCATTGCAACTAGCGACAGACCTTTCCCCCACACTGGATACACTTCGCCTAGATATAACAAGCTTGCTGCAAGGAACAACCACAAGGACCCGTCTTGAAGATGACCCTTTAGAATTAGCTGAGACCAATCCAGCCGAACTTTCAGTGCGTTTGAATAGTCAATCTGCCTACCTCCTCCACGATAAAACCATTTACCATGTCCATTTTCAAAACGCTAAACCTATTATCCAACGCTGCACCTTCAAAGATCCACAGGCAGCAAATTTAGACACAATTCAATCATATTTCCCTGAGGTCCGTGACGGCATAAACTGTGCCATCGACGAAAACCTCGAGGCTATCGTTAACAGCATTGAACCGATTAGTATTGGATTGCCAGAGTTTAAAATTAAGTCACTTACCGTCAATGTTCCTCCGTTTAATAGCCATCTGTTGCGCCAATACTTCAATCAACCCATCAATCGCCAGGATCCACCGCTTCCTTTGATTGAATTTTCAGAAATAAACTTTTTGACTGAATCAAATCAGGAGACTGATTGTAATACTCTAAAGAATCCAGATTTCATTCCAACACTCATTCATAATAAAAATAGAAAAGAATACAAGCTATATGGATACGATAAAGAATGGCATGTCACCCAATTGGACTTCCAAATTATAGAGCCTCTCGCTCACCGATGGCCTGCTGGCACAACCAAGTTAGACTATTGTGCAGCGCTTACACCTCTCTATCTCGATATTCTGCAGAAAAAAGCCCATATTCATTACGATAAGTTGCCAAACCAAGTCAGCCAAATGCGAAAAATACTGTTGGGAATCCATTTTTCAAAAGAAACGCTTACTATGGTGGGGCAGTTGAATGGCAATGTCAAACAGATAATTAGTGCTGCTAGCGAAATTTGGTATCAAGATGGGGGTAAGATTTCTGATGCTGCTCATCAAGGTCTCCTTCTCCTGCTCACTGATTATGATATTGACCTAACCGAACGCTTCGCTCATCTAATCCTTGAAGCTTCTTTTTTACGCGAGCGCTTTGAGGATTATTCTGAATGGAAGCACGATGCCGACCAACAATCCGATGATAAAATTTCATTGTCATATTCCATGGGTCATCTCATGGGGTTTGCAACACGACATATTCACTCGAAAAAGGGAGACATGGATTTTGAGGCGTTAAGCCAGCTAGCCGCTGACATGCCTAGGCATCTGGACCAATTGACCACATGGATGAATCAACAAACCGACACTATTCACCAATACACCCCTAATATTGAGCAAAAAGAACTCCAAGCCCTACAAAATGAAGCAAATAAATTATTAGAAACTTTAAAAAAGCATCAAACCACTCAATTGAGTGCGCTGCAAATCATCCATTATATACGTTTAATACGCCAAGTATGGGTTCTTTTAAATAGCAATTTCCAGCAGGTCGGTCCGTTGCATTCGGCTTACCAGGCACTCTTATTCACTTACTTAAAAATCACTAAAGAACAATTATTTGTTAAGTTATTTGCCATCATTGATAAAATTGAAGTTGAATTAATGCTAGACCCTTGCTCACTGTCTCAACCCTGCATGCAATGGGTCTCTAAACAATTTGAATCCTTAACCGATCACATTCAAAATTTGGCTAATTTCAATACTCATCCTGAGTTATTAAAATTAGAGGATACGTGTTTCATGAAATACCGACGTTTTGCTATTACAGGACTAAAAAATGAGTGTGAACAAGTCCTAAGGACTCTAACATGGGGAGAGCAACAGACAAGCCTTTTGTTTAATACCTCAGATCTAGAACCTAAGAACATTGCGGCATACCGAGTATTAGCCCCCTATCTTAGAAAAATCGCACCAGAAATTGATAAACTCGAAACAAACGAACACTCTCTTATTTCTCGACTGAGAAATGAAGACGTAATGGCAAGCATACAACACCGTTTAAAGCATTATTTTATAAAAGCAAAGGCTACAGAAAAATTACGTCAACGACAATGCGACACATTAATAAAAAGGATAGATGAACGAGCGGAACTAACCCTATTTCCCTATAATGTTTTTGAAGGATTTGACATGATATTGCGACGTGTTACTTCTAAACATACCGATATTAAAAGTGACGCTTACCAAAAAACACTCCCTAAACATCGTTTTATTTTATTCAAAAATTATGATAAGACTTACCATACCTGGGGTAATGACGGCACAAGGTTTGTTTTAAAAGAGATACCTATTCCGCTCATTCCAGAAAATATTATAGAGCAATTCAGCGAGCTGGCTAATCATAAATCTTTAGACAAAGAACTCCCATACCATAATCGGTTTTCAGATTTTTATAGTCATATTGGCACGCTCCGATCCCATATAAAGTTTGCGTCACCTTTGCACTGCTCAGAAACCAGCGTATTTCAAGATAGCCCACCCTTATCAGAGTTAATGATGGTGCCAATAGATTGGGCCAATACGCAGCTATTGTCTCAACCCGTCAAACTCACCAATACTGAATTTTTTCCAAAAAAACGACGTGTTGAAGTGTCGGAACTCAATTCTCACGATCAACATAACCTGTTAATTTCAGATCCAGCGACATTAGGATTAGAGGAAACATGGGCAATCTATCATTTATATCAAAACAAAATTGAAGAATTCAACCATGCTAAACAAGCATATGACGAACTGCTGCAACTCATTGAGAAACATTTCCGAAACGGAATAGATGCTTTGACAATCAACACCAAGTGTTTACAAAAAAAATGTAGGCGCTTATATCAATATATTCAACCTTATTTAAGCGAGTTGCCTAATTTCATAAAATTAGATCAATATTTTATCCATGCCTTCTCTTTTTTCGATGAGACCGTTGGCAGCAAAATTCTAATAAACGACAAATTCTACGACAATTTAAAGCACTTTAATTTCGACCAATCCAAGCGAGTAAAATATTGGCGGAATCGCTCCGATGTTTGGCTGCAGAATGCTGAAGATACCTATAATAAAGGACCGGCGAATACTAAAGCGACAGCAGACAATCAGCGTGAACAATTTATTTTACAATCACAGCATTTATCCACTTATATAGACTATATTCGAACCCAATTGTTTAAAACAATTTCAATATTTAATCAGCATGTTCAAACATTTCTCAAACCTAATCCACAAGGCGTTCCTTTTTCAAGAATACCGACCCAAGCAGAAGCCTCACCCTCCATCCGATTTTACATGCGCTTGGTGAATACCTTTTATCATTTAGAGCAATTAGCCATCGGCCTCGAAAGTTTAGAACGAGTTGAAAAAAAAACAATAACAAATTCCCAAATACTCAACACTCAATATACCGAAAATATTGTCCCCCTTCTAAAACTGGGTTCAGCATTATATTCTGAACCCGACATGTTTGGCTTATTGCAAAAAGTCTACGATGACGGTTTATCACTCGTTCCAAAGTGTGCAACGTTGATCAGACCATACACCACAGATGTCAATACTATCCTACCGCTTGAAAAAATTGCACGGTATCCACACATATGGAATGTGATGAATGCAGTGTATCTTCTTCCTGGTACAATTCAGTCCCTAACCCAGGGAAAAACCTGGGATAGGGAGCGAACCATTCACCTCATGCGAATATCCAGCGAAATAACGGATTTTTCGAGACCCCGTCAGGAACGTTTAACCTTGATCCAGCATGGTAGGGAGTATCACCTCTTTAGCAAGTCCCAGTTCGGCTATTGGCAACGCAGCCGGTTAAAAGACGACATCATCCCCCTTCTGGAGAATATTGATTTTACACAAGAAACGCTCACGTATGATCCAAAACATGAGCCTCTGTATTTAAATTTAGTCCAGAAAGGCTATCACGTAACGCCGCTTGATAAAACCCAAAGACAAGCCAAACAAGCCACACTGTTAGTAGACTACCTCATTGACAATTCTGAATCGTATTGGAATTTGATTTTTTCAGGATGGAGTATTTATCGACTCAAGATAGAATTAGAAGAAAAATTGTCTAACATAATCAAAATCGGTCATAACGCCGTAGTAGATAACCTAGAAGCTATTAATCATGTACACTTTGGGGAATGGATTAAATATTTAGATCGATTAGAACATAGCCTAGGAACGCCACCAGGTGCCTTCACAAACCCTGCCAAAGAAAGCTTTGACTTGTGGTTTCAAGGCCTTGTTTTCCCATTAGATATGACTTTTAATAAAAAAGAGGACCTAGTCTGTAGCAGTGTTACAACGCAACATCGAAAAGCAGCAGAGGAAGCGTTCCGTTCAGATCATGCCAATGAAAAAAAACACATTGAACGCTATTTAAATATAACTCAAGAATTTACAAAAAGGTATCAAAAATATCCCGCACAGACCAACCCAATTGGGATGAATCCAAGTCTTTTAAACATGTATAATGAAGAACTTAGACCTTTATTTAATGACGGTCAAAATATTTTCTTAGAATCTTATA
Source organism: Legionellaceae bacterium (assembly GCA_947504795.1). Classification (GTDB taxonomy): domain Bacteria; phylum Pseudomonadota; class Gammaproteobacteria; order Legionellales; family Legionellaceae. Next base: position 26,399 of record CANNJG010000001.1, on the reverse strand, counting down.
ATGCTGACGCTATTTTAAACAAACTAACGGCCCTTGAAGAAAACCTTAAAAGTTCCCTGGCGAAAACTGAGTTGTCCATCGAGAATTCCAATGTAAAAATTCAATATCTTGATAAAGAATTGGAAGGTAAAAACGAGTTTCAAAAAAATTATCGTCGATCTTTTGCTGCCCATTATTTTAATGAGCAAGTAGAACGATACTGTCGTCCCCCAAAATCACTTTCAGACAAAAGCATCGCAAGCGAATATGCGACCATGCTAAAAGCTTATTTTTCCAAACAACTAGAAACGTTACTAACCGAATCGCAAGATATCATAAACGTCGAGGCAGTCGACACGTTGATTAAAACAAAGCTTGATGCAGCTCATGAGGAATTTGTTAGAATCTACAAGCCCTATTACAAGCAACTCGACACTGCCCTCTCGATGATTGAAGCATTTAAAACCTACCTTAATACCGATAAGACCTTAGATCAAGCATCAAGGGATCAGAAAAAGCGGCTTCTGAAAGAAATCAAAAAGGCAACGATTAAACAGCCAGACACAACGCCGCAGGATTTAGAGTGCCACTTAATTGCTCGATTACGAGCCATTCAAAAACTAACGTTAACACACAAAAAAGAATTATTGGACCACCCTAACAATCAATCAACAACGTATTTTCAATGGTTGATAGCGTGTGTTTGTGCCCTACTTTCAGCGGTAGGATTGTACCCAGCACCCAAACAGCAGCAACACTATAGTGCACTAGCAAAAACGTCTAACCTGCCGACACCGGTTGATGGTTATTTAAATTGTTTCAACTTTTTTCGTCATACGTCTAAGAAAAAGGAAAAAGAGAATAATGATAGCCTTGTCTTTCAGATATAGAATTTCTAAGATACAGCCAACAGTAGTCACGGACTAAATGCGTATGCACACGGATAACCTGCTTCGTTATAAAATTGGACAAATGCTGATTATTGGGTTTGAAGGCAATTCTCTGGATGAGCATTCACGTATTATCAAAGCAATACAAACCGAAAGTATTGGTGGGGTTATTTTATTTGATTATCATTTTCAAACAAACCAATTTAATAAAAACATACATAATCCCGAGCAAGTTAAACAGCTGAATCATACCTTGCAGCATGCCAATACTTTAGCGCATCAACACAAGCAATATCCTGTGCTGCCCCTAATTATTTCAGTTGACTATGAAGGAGGAAACGTCAATCGACTCAAACCCTCTTTTGGTTTTCCAGATACGGTAGCAGCGGCCCGTATCGCAGAAATGGAAGATGCTGAGATTCTGCAAACGGCTTCAACAATGGCCAATACGTTACGCGAATTAGGATTTAATCTAGATTTCGCTCCATTAATTGATGTGAACATCAACCCCCACAATCCCATCATTGGCAAACTGGATCGAAGTTTTTCATCCGATCCTAAACGGGTTGCCCATTGTGCACAATTATTTGTAGATGCGTTTGCCGCACAACGCGTTCAGTGCGCTTTTAAACATTTCCCTGGGCATGGCAGTTCTCTCGACGACTCTCACCTAGGATTTGTCGATGTCACTTCCACCTGGCAGGAAGAAGAGCTAATCCCTTATCAATTACTTTTATCTAAGCCCCAATGGTGCCAGATGATTATGACTGCGCACATCATTAATCGCACCCTGGACCCCTCTGGATTACCCGCCACCTTATCTCACAGGATGTTAACCAAGCTCCTACGAGAAACGCTTCATTACGACGGCGTCATCATCACAGATGATATGCAAATGAAAGCCATCAGTGACCACTATAGCTTAGAAAAGGCCATTCCACTCGCCATTGCAGCGAGCGCAGATATGTTTATCATCGGTAATCAACTCAGTGATCGCCCAGAAGATCCTAAAACCCTCATCGATAGGATAGAGTCGCAGGTTCTAGACGGCATCATTCCACGAGACGCTATCGACCACGCATTTAAACGAATTGTTCGTTTTAAACATACGGTTAGATCCTAAATATACCCTACACGAATCAATTTTAGGAATCATTTAGCGACCTACTCCGCCGCCTACGTCGCGTGCTTTATGCCGGATCCAGCAATGATAGAAAAAACCGGATCCCGCTGGTAAGCAGCGGGACGTAGCGCAGGGGACATAGGCCGCCCGTTAGCTATATGTATGCATTTAAAATGCCGAAAATGACTTGTCAGTAAAGAGTCCAATTCATGCTTGTATTAATGAATATTTTCAAAAAACGCTAGGGTCATCTCTTTGAAGAGGTCGAATTTTTCATAGTAGAAGGCGGGCATCTATGTTTAATTTGGCAAGGTGGCGAAACCCGCCTAGATCCGCGCCTTTGCGAGAGCGAAAAATTAGGCAGGGATGATACATTATGCCTTATTCTTATCTTTCTTTTTAGGCATATACAAATCGGTAATCGTCCCTTCAAATATTTCTGCAGACAATCCTATCGTTTCAGAAACGGTTGGATGAGGATGAATGGTCAATGCAATATCCTCAACGTCACAGCACATCTCCACTGCAAGCGATATTTCGGCAATCAAATCGCCTGCACTTACCCCGACAATACCACCGCCCAAAACACGCTTTGTCGTAGGACAGAATAGAAGCTTTGTTAACCCCTCCTCTCGCCCCATACTTAAGGCACGCCCTGATGCAGCCCATGGGAACACCGCCTTTTCGTATGCAATATTCTGTGCTTTAGCTTCTTTTTCACTCAAGCCTGTCCACGCGAGTTCTGGATCCGTATACGCCACATTAGCAATACATTTGGGATCAAAGAAATGTTTTTTTCCTGCAATAACTTCTGCAGCCACACGACCTTCAGGAATGGCTTTGTGCGCAAGCATGGGTTGGCCTACCACATCACCAATCGCAAAAATATGCTTGACATTAGTACGCATTTGTTTGTCGACTGCAATAAATCCACGTTTATCAACCGTGACACCAGCCTTTTCTGCGGCAATAGTATCCCCATTCGGTTTACGTCCCACAGCCACCAGAACTTGTTGATATAATAACGGTTTATCGGTCGCATGCTCGCCTTCCATGCCGACATAAATCCCTTCTTTTGTCGCTTCCATTGAAACTACTTTAGTTTTTAGTTTAAAATTGACACCATGTTTTGACATACGTTTTTGTAGGACCGAGACCAAATCAGCATCAGCAAGCGAAATCAATTGATCCATAAATTCGACAACAGTAACTTCCACGCCAAGCGCACGATACACAGTCGCCATCTCTAAGCCGATAATGCCGCCGCCCAATACCAGCAAATGTCCCTTGATATCCGCTAGCTTCAAGGCGCCAGTAGAACTGAAGATGCGCTTATCTTTAGGAATAAATGGAAAACTAACGGACTCACTGCCCACCGCAATAATTGCGTATTCAAAATCTATTGTTGTCTTCTCTTTGTCCTTTGTTACGATAACTTGATGAGAACCAGAAAAAGCTGCTTCACCAACGACCACTTGTACTTTGCGCTGTTTCGCGAGCGCACTTAAGCCACCTGTCAACTTTTTAACCACAGAAGACTTCCAATCTACAATTTTGGTATTATCTAGAGTAGGCGGATCAAATGACACGCCTTGCGATCCTAAATCTTTCACATCATCTAATACTTTTGCGACATGCAACAATGCTTTAGAGGGAATACATCCGACATTCAAACACACCCCACCTAACGCCTCGTACTGATTCACTAATACGACCTCTAAACCAAGATCAGCCGCACGAAATGCTGCGGTGTAACCTCCAGGACCTGCGCCTAATACCACTACTTGTGTTTTTATCTGTTCAGTCATGATACCCTCTAAAAAATATGAATGTTCAAATCACTACATCATGCCTGCAGAGGTATGACGGATTTTATGAATAGCCTCTAAAAAATTAAAGCAACATACGCCTAATATCGTTCAAGACGTCACTTAAATACCGAGTAAAACGCGCAGCTTCCGCACCATCAATGACACGATGATCATACGTTAGCGACAAAGGTAATACTAAGCGAGGGACAAATGCATTATTCTGATAAACCGGTGAGATGCTCGCGCGTGACAAACCCAAAATAGCGACTTCTGGGGGATTTACGATGGGTGTAAATGCATGGCCGCCAATCCCACCTAGACTCGAAATTGTAAAACAACTTCCACTCATTTCTGCAGGCGTCAAACCCTTATCACGTGCTTTTGAACTCAGGTGCGCCATCTCTCGCGCAATCCCCGCAATCGATAATTTCTGCATATCTTTAATCACTGCAACCACCAAACCATTGGGCGTCTCCACCGCAATACCTATATTGAAATATTTTTTATAAATCAGCTGTTCCCCTCCAGCATCCAGCGAACTATTAAATTGTGGAAACTTTACTAACGCTTGATAAACCGCTTTACACACGAAGGCAAGAACGGTGAGTTTATAACCGTCTTCTTCAGCACGCGATGATTCTGATTTACGGAATGCCTCTAATTCAGTAATGTCGGCATTATCAAATTGAGTGACCATGGGCACGGTAATCCAAGATTGGTGAACATTAGCCCCGGTTAATTTTTTGATTTTTGACAAAGGTTTAGTTTCAATATCACCAAATTTCGTAAAATCAATGGGTTTGGCTTTTGGCACAGCAAACGCAGCTTGTCCAGCACTACCCATACCACTTAATTGTTGCTTTACAAACGCTTCAATGTCTTCCTTGCTAATCCGTGCTTTGCGACCAGAACCCGCAACCTCCTCTAACTCAACACCCAAAACCCGTGCTAGGCGACGCGCAGCGGGTCCAGCTAATATCAATTCGTTTAATGGTTTGGGGACGAATTCTGCTGCAGGTGGCGGCATATCGGTCGTTTTAGGCGGCAGTTCTTCGATAACTGAAGCTGTATGCGGCTCAAGGGTAGGATGCGTCGCTGGCAAAGTCGCTGCTTGCGAAGCCTGCTTTTCAGGAATAGTCGTTGTGCCACCTTGATCCTCCATCACTAAAATAAGATCGCCTTCGGAAACTTTATCCCCTACTTTCACTTTCAATGCAACAACGACCCCTGCCGCAGGAGAAGGGATATCCATCGTAGCTTTGTCAGATTCCAATGTAATTAAAGGGGTTTCAATGTCGATTGTATCGCCTGGTTTAACTAACAACTCGATAACATCAACCTCCGAACTGCCACCGATATCTGGCACTACAATATTCTGCGTTGCTCCCATATAGCCCTCTCAATTAATGTGTTACAGGATCTGTTTTATCTGGATTGATGCCATAACGTTTCATTGCTTCTTTAACCATAGAAGGTTTAATCTCTCCTTTAGAAGCTAACGCATATAGAGCGCTGACAGCAATATATTTTGCATCGACTTCAAAAAAATGACGCAATTGTTTACGTGTATCACTCCGCCCGTAGCCATCCGTACCTAAAACCGTATAATCGGATGTGATAAAGGGCCGAATTTGATCAGCATACGCACGGATATAGTCCGTAGCCGCAATCACCGGACCTTTTTGGTCCGCAAGCAATTCAGTCACATAACTCACCTTTGGTTTCGCATCAGGATGCATACGATTGTATCGCTCTATAGCCAAACCATCCCGGCGGAGCTCGTTAAAACTGGTGACAGACCAAATATCCGCCGTGACGTTATAATCGTTTACTAACAATTCGGCGGCGGCAATCACCTCTCGCAGAATGGTACCCGCTCCCAATAATTGGACATGTAAAGCGTGCGGCTTGCTTGCTTTTTTATAGCAGTACATGCCTTTGACAATCCCTTCTTCTGCACTTTTAGGCATATCAGGATGCGTATAATTTTCATTCATGACGGCGATATAATAGAACACATTCTCTTGCTGCTCGTACATGCGTTTCATACCGTGTTGAATAATCACAGCTAACTCGTAAGCAAAAGTCGGATCGTAGGCTACACAATTGGGTATCGTGCCTGCCATCGTAAAACTTTGTCCATCTTGGTGTTGCAAGCCTTCACCCGCTAACGTGGTGCGCCCTGCCGTACCGCCTAATAAAAAGCCGCGCGCTTGCATATCGCCGGCAGCCCAAGCAAAGTCACCAATGCGTTGGAACCCAAACATGGAGTAGTAAATATAGAACGGTATCATCTGCAATCGATTCGTGCTGTAGGAGGTTGCTGCTGCCATCCACGAACAAAAAGATCCCGCTTCAGACAAGCCTTCTTCTAAAATTTGTCCATTTTTAGCTTCTTTGTAATACATAACCTGCTCATGATCCACTGGTGTATAGAGCTGACCAACCGGTGAATAAATCCCTATTTGTCTAAAGAGACCTTCCATACCAAAGGTTCGACATTCATCCGGCACAATTGGAACAATACGCTCACCAATGGCTTTGTCTTTTAGTAATACGGACAAAATCCTAACAAAAGCCATCGTTGTAGAAATTTCTCGATCGCCGAGATTATGCGTCACATTAGCAAATGCATCTAAATCAGGAATTGTTAGGGCGTCACATTCTTGATGCCGAGTGGGTAAATACCCCCCCAAAGCCTCGCGTTGCTGTTTCAAATAACGGATCTCCGGGCTCTGTTCATCCGGTCGATAAAATGGGAGTTTCTCAATTTGATCGTCTGGAATAGGAATGCTAAATCGGTCCCTAAAAGCCCGGACCTGTTCAGTTGTCATTTTCTTTTGCTGATGCGTAATATTCATGCCTTCACCCGCAGCGCCCATACCATACCCTTTGATGGTTTTGGCTAAAATAACCGTCGGTCTACCCGTATGTGCTACGGCTTCTGCATATGCCGCAAATACTTTTTGTGCATCATGGCCGCCACGGTTTAATCGCCAAATCTCATCATCTGTTAAATGCTCTACCATTTTTTTCAATTCGGGGGTGGCACCAAAAAACTGATCGCGCACATACGCGCCATTTTTGGCTTTAAAGTTTTGATAATCACCATCCAGACACTCATTCATACGTTTTTGGAGAAGTCCATCGGTATCTTTTGCAAGAAGTGCATCCCAACGACCACCCCACACAACTTTGATGACATTCCATCCGGCGCCTCTAAACACCCCTTCTAAATCTTGAATCACTTTTCCATTACCCCGCACAGGACCATCCAAGCGTTGTAAATTACAATTAATCACAAAAATAAGATTGTCTAATTTTTCCCGAGCAGCAATCGACAGCGCGCCCAATGATTCGGGTTCATCTGTTTCTCCATCGCCGAGGAAGGCCCATACCTTACGTTGCGAAGCTGCAAGCAATTCTCGATTCTCTAAATATTTCAAAAAACGCGCTTGATAGATGGCTTGTATCGGACCCAATCCCATTGAAACGGTGGGGAATTGCCAAAAACTGGGCATTAACCAAGGGTGCGGATACGACGATAAGCCATCAACTTCTACTTCTTGTCTAAAGTTTCCAAGCTGCTCTTCTGTTAAACGACCCTCCAGGAATGCGCGAGCATAAATACCGGGTGCGGAATGTCCTTGAATATAGAGTAAATCCGCAAGATTGTTTTCATGATTTGCTCTAAAATAATGATTAAATCCTACCTCGTACAAGGTTGCTGCCGAGGCATACGTCGCAATATGTCCGCCAAGCTCGGGGGCTTTATGACCGGCGCGAAGCACCATGGCAACTGCGTTCCAACGTATCAACGCAGCCACACGTTTTGCCATACCTTCATCAGGAGGCAGTGGCTTTTCATCGGGCGTCCTAATGGTATTACGATAGTTGGTTGTGAGCGGCAATTGTGTCGCCACACCTGATTGATTTGCACGCTCTAATAATTCACTGAGCAAAAAAGCTGCACGCGCCGTACCTTCCGAGGCGAGAACAGCATCAAGTGCTCCCAACCAATCCGCTGTTTCAGCGGGGTCGATATCTTTCAATAATTCATTTGTCATGAATAACCCCCATCAATCATTATCATTGCGTCACTTGTAATCGTTTATAAATACTACCCTGACACGACTGCCTGCACACATCATAATCCTGCACACATTCACAAGTCGTTTTTGTACAAGCCAACGGGTCTCGAAACGATTTTAATTCCTCAGTGAGGCCGTCACCTTTAACAGATTGTTGCCGTTTATAGTGATTAAAGTGAACCGCGGCTATGGCATCGGCCTTTGCGTTACATAATGCTGCATTTTGGTCGCACTGATGATCACATTGAACTCGTTGGGTTTGACAGCCTGTATAACAGACTTGCCTCGCAATTATCCGGTCATGAGCGTGCTGATAAAAAGCGCAGGCACTCAATGATAAGAAACTCAACGTTATTCCTAACCGGCTTATGTGAGGTAAGTAGTGTGTCATTAATCTTTTCGCAAATTATCTGATAAGGACATCGGTGTAGGGTATTTTAATACAACTAGGTATGAAGACACAATAAAGGTTAAAATCGTCGTTGCTTGAATCAGATTAGACGCCACTTCTGAAATGACCTTAGTACTGAGGCCAATAGCCGCTAACAATAAGGAAAACTCGCTCGCTTGTCCCAACCGAATGCCTACTTCTTTTGCCACTGATTTTTTCTCCCCGGTTTTCTTAAGAAGGAAAATAAAGCATGCCGGTTTGATAAATAGCATTAATAGCGCAAGTATACAGGCTGGTATCATGACCTGAGAGGCGTAATCAAAATTAAATGTCGCGCCAACCGAGAAGAAAAACAACACTAGAAAAAAATCACGCAAAGGTTTTAAACTCTCCGCAATAAATAACGAAATAGGACTGGCCGCTAAAGCAACGCCCCCTACAAATGCACCGACATCTTGTGTCAAACCTATTGCTTCAGCCAGCATAGACATGCCCAAGCACCAACCGATAGACAACAAAAACACATACTCTTGAGTACGATCAAATTTTGCCAATAATTTCACTAAAATATATCGTTCAAACGCAAATGCAAACAGCATTAACATCGGCAAAGCAACCAATACTAAAACCAAGTCGTGCCAGCTAAAAGGGCCATCTTGAGACCCACTGAAAATAATCAAGACCACGATAGCGATAATATCCTGCATCAACAGAATTGAAATCATGACCTCCCCTGTATGTTGATGATGCAAAATGGTGGTGGGTAATAACTTCAGTCCGATAATAGTGCTCGAGAACATCATCGCAGCACCAAGAATCGTGCTTTCGAGTGTGGTTAAGCCAAACCAACATCCTATAAAATACGCAATCAAGGCAAATAAAAATGAGCTGGACATTGCAATCCAAGTCACTTTTTTTAACATATGCAATAAATTTTGTGGTTGTAAATGCAATCCCAATAAAAATAACAAGAAAATGATGCCGACATCACCCACATCCTTGACAGTCGTTAAATCATTTATCCACTTCAATCCCCAGGGACCTAATGCCGCACCCAGTATAATATAAGCCACCAATAAGGATTGACGGGTGTAAAGCACCACCGTTGACAATACAGCAGCGCCAGCAAAAATTAGAAAAATGGTATAAAAAACACCTTCATGCATAAAACAGATTCCTGAAAAACAGATTTGAATAACTTTTAAAGCGCTTATTGGGCATTAGCCTGATAAAGTAATACACGGTTAACAAAAAGGCTATCCACAATTGCAAACCCAGAGGTATAATAGCACACAATATAAAATATCCAGCCCCAAACCTAGGTGTTTTTTCATATTTTCTGACCCGTCTAAGTTCGTTTTTTTATTAATGTATCGTTATGAATCAATATCTGACTTTTCTTATGGAATTTCGCCAACGTATGCTGCACATAGCATGCGTGTTTTTTGGTTTTTTTGGCTTTGCCTTTTGGTATGCCGCTCCTTTATGTCATTGGTATCTTTATCCATTGTTAGATCATTTACCCAATCGTCACTCGCTGATCGCCACACAAATAACTAGCCCGCTCTTCATGCCGCTTACGATAGCGTTTAATATTGCCTTGTTATGTGTGATGCCTTACAGCTTATATCAGATTTGGCGTTTCGTTTCGCCGGGACTATATCCAAACGAAAAAAGGCGATTTGGCCAAGTCATGGTGATATCCCTCAGCTTATTTATCTTTGGATTGTTATTTTGTTACTTTCTGATATTGCCGTTTATGTTTCATTGGATTATCCATGCGGTGCCTAAAGACGTTACCTTTATGCCTGACATCAGTGCAGCAACGCAGTTTATCACGAAAATGATGCTAATATTTGGAAGCAGTTTTCAAATTCCGCTAGTATGTGCCATCCTAGTTCATACCAAACTCGTCCGACGCCAGCAACTGCTGAACCTTAGACCCTACATGATTGTTGGTGCTTTTACACTGGGCATGCTATTAACGCCGCCTGATGTCCTATCACAAATTATCTTAGCCCTCCCATTGTGGATACTTTATGAATCAGGGATTTGGTTAACGCGTTCTGTTGAATAATTCACAGGACTTCAGCACGATCACGGCTCCGGACTGTGTCTAAATCTAGTTGATCATTATCCAAAGCTATACTAGTATGAACGGGTGTTATTTTTTTATTTATCCTTCAAGATTAAGACAAGGAGACTCCAATGAAACAATTTATGACTTTATCTGCTTTTTTTCTGAGCGCGGCTTGTATTTGTGCTAACACACAAAGCTTTGCCTCAAACATGAACCATTCAGATGATGGCTTGGTTCAGAGCACAGTTAATCAAACAGGTAAAATAGCAAGAGATACGGTTACAGACACTGAACAAGCAACCAAACACGTGGGTGAAGGCGCAGAAAACGTTTTGAACAAGGCAGGAAAGGCCATTGATGGCGTTGCCAGAGGGATCAGCAAAGCGACAACTGATAGTTTCCACGCAATAGAAAAAGGCACAAAGGATGTCATAAATAATAACAAACACATGCACCATAAAAGCGTATCAAAGAAAAACGCTTACTAACAAGCAAGAAAATCCAGACAGTGTATAATACGGCAAAAATAAAACCGTATTATACACGAATTACCTTTCATCTAGAACCTCGACGCCCGCAGGACCCGCAATTAAAACAATATCCGCTCTTTGCTTTATAAACAAGCCATTATCCAAGACACCCGGAATCGCATTAATCTCAGCTTCGAGAGCTTCAAAACAGTCTATCGGCAAATGATAGGTGTCTAAGATAATATTACCATTGTCCGTAACCATCCCTTGCCGATAAATCGGATCGCCGCCCAACGAGACCAAAGCACGCGCAACCACACTTCGAGCCATGGGCAATACTTCCACGGCAATTGGAAACTGTCCTAGTTGGTTCACACGTTTACTGTGATCAACCATGCAAACAAATACTTTAGCTGCAAACGCCAAAATTTTTTCACGCGTCAATGCCCCACCGCCACCTTTAATCATTTGATGCTGTGCATTGACTTCATCTGCCCCATCAAAATAAATATCGAGCTGATCAACAACTTGTAATTCTAAAATACTAAACCCATGCGCGAGCAAAAGGTGTTCTGTGGCTTTAGAACTTGCAACGCACGCATCGATCTGATGTTTGCGTGTCGCTAAGGCTTCAATAAAACAATTCACGGTAGACCCGGTACCGACACCAATGATGCTATGGCCGTCTAGATAATCTAACGCTTTATGCGCTACTTGTATTTTAAATAGATCCATATCAACACCTCATTAACGTTATCGTCTCTGTGCGCGCCGCAAAGCAATTAATAAAAGCTATACAAGATTGAGCGCTTCGTGAGGCGGCACAAAAGGTCCATTAACCGCTTCTGCTACGGTGGGATACGTCAATCGTCCTGCATGGATAGACAAACCGTTTAATAAATACGGGTCACCCAATAATGTTTGTTTAATTCCGAGTTTTACCATGTTGACGATAAAAGGTAGGGACGCATTATTTAAGGCCAAGGTAGACGTTTGTGGGACCGCACCGGGCATATTCGTCACGCAATAATGAACAACACCATCCACAACAAATGTTGGCGCATGATGCGTTGTTGGGCGACTGGTAGCAAAACATCCGCCTTGATCGATAGCAATATCCACTACGACTGACCCCTTTCGCATTGCACGTATCGCATCATGACTGACTAATTTAGGCGCCGTCGCTCCTGGAATAAGCACCGCACCAATCAACAAATCAGCGTCGGCCACCGCACGATCGATTGCTTCGTGCGTCGCATATAATGTTTGTAACCGTGTATGAAACCGATTATCCAATTCACGCAGTCTCGTGACAGAATTATCCAAAACAGTGACACGCGCACCTAACCCAATGGCGCATCGGATCGATTGTGTACCCGCAGCTCCGCCACCCAATATCACCACATGACCTGGTGCCACGCCTGGCACACCACCTAATAATTTACCGCTCCCACCCTGATTGGCCTCGAGACAATGAGCACCCGCTTGAATAGCCAAAGCGCCTGCAATTTCAGACATGGGTGTCAATAAAGGTAGACCGCCACCTGCTTGCGTCACGGTTTCGTAGGCAATAGCCGTGACCCCGGAAGCTTGCAATAATTTAATTTGCTGCACATCCGGCGCTAAATGTAAAAATGTAAAAAGCGTTTGACCCGCATGCATACGCTGGCATTCCTGCGGTTGCGGTTCTTTCACTTTAATAATTAAGGTCGCTCGCGCATACACCTCCTCGGCAGTCGTGACAATTTCAGCACCGGCTTCACGATAGGTTTCATCAGAAATTCCCACACCAAAACCTGCATGCTGTTCAACCATTACCTGAGCGCCTACCCGAATCAGCTCGCGCACTGACGCTGGGACTAATCCTACCCTATTTTCCTGTGGCTTTATTTCCTTCGGCACGCCAATTAACATTTATCGAGTCCTCGTTGTTTTAATTCAAGAATCATCTGCGGAACTAATTCAAACAAATCCCCTACCAACCCATAGTTAGCAACCTGAAAAATTGGCGCAGTGGCATCTTTATTAATCGCTACAATTACTTTCGCATCTTTAATTCCTGCGATATGTTGTATTGCACCCGAGATACCGACGGCAATATACAAATTCGGCGCCACTATTTTACCCGTTTGACCAACTTGATGATCATTTGAAATAAATCCAGCATCAACTGCTGCTCGCGAAGCGCCGAGTGCCGCGCCCAAAGTATCTGCCAGGGATTCTATTAATTTAAATTGCGCCATTGATTGTAATCCTCGCCCCCCCGATACGACAATTTTTGCATTGCCTAATTCAGGACGCGCAGACTGACTCACATCACGACGCAGCACTTGGGTGTGGGTAGAAGGAAGGGTTACTGTTAGGATTTTAATCTCACAAGGGGTTTGCAAATCCTTCACTGCAGCAAATACGGCCGGACGAATGCTCATTACTTTTTGTTTATCTAAAAATTGAACTGCTTCAATCACATTACCTGCATAAATAGGATGCTCAACGGTATCCTCGTTGACAATTTTGATCACATCACTCACTTGCCCTACTTGCAGCAAAGCGGCAATTCGAGGCAACGTGTTTTTTCCAAAAGTGGTTGCTGCCATTAATAAATGGGAACAAGAAGCCGCTAGTTTCGCCACCACAGGGCAAAACTGTTCGGCCACAGCATGCTTAAATGCGAGATCATCGACAACCTGGACACATGCAACGCCAGATAAAGTAGCGGCCTGAGTAGCCACCGCAGTACACTGGTGCCCAAGCACCAAAACCACCGCTTGCTTATCTAAGACTAAGGCAGCACCCAGTAAATGAGGGAAAGTGGAATCTAACTGCTGATTATCATGTTCAGCTACTATATATACGGTCATGGCAGCACTCCCGCTTCGTTCTGTAATTTATCCAGTAATGCCTGCACGGAGTCCACTATCATACCACTTGGCCGCGCCGCCGGGCTCTGCACGTGTAACACTTTGAGATGGGGTGTTAAGGTCAGTCCTAATGAGGACAGCTCAATCAAGGTCAAGGGTTTTTGTTTGGCTTTCATAATATTAGGTAAACTCGCATAACGCGGCTGATTTAAACGCAAATCCACTGAGATCACCGCCGGCAACTGCGTTTGGATGACTTCTAATCCTTGATCAATTTCTCGGGTTGCGCTCACTAAAGGAGGGGTGAATTCTAATTTTGATGTAAACGTCAATTGTGGCCAGTTAAGCAATCCGGCTAGCATTTGTGGGGTTTGGTTATTATCGTCGTCAATGGCTTGTTTACCCATCATCACTACATCAGGCGATTCTTGCTGAACAATTGCTTGGATAATCCGCGCACGGTTCAGGCTGCATTCAATCGCTTCTGTTTTCACTAAAATGCCCCTGTCAGCACCTAATGCCAAGCCATGACGTAACGTTTCTTGGCTCGTCTCAGATCCAATCGTGACAATAATAACTTCTTTGGCCATTTGTTTTTCTTTCAAACGAATGGCTTCTTCCAAAGCAATTTCATCGAAAGGATTCATCGACATTTTGACGTTTTTCAGTTCAACACCGGATCGATTGGCATTTATTCGGACGCGGACATAAGGATCAATAACGCGTTTAACGGTCACTAATATTTTCATTTTAGACCTCCTTGTTTGGGCGTGTTGACCATTCTAGTTTCCTGGCCACACGCCCTAAGTCAATCCTTAACCGGCTACTTTCCAAGAACCGTCTGATTGACGACACGCTTTGCCATAGATCTTTTCTTTTTTCCCACCAATCGTGGCTTCTGTGGTATATTCACGGCAAGGCTGTTCTTCCTTGTAGTAAGTCCGCGTTGGTTTTACTTTATACTGATTGCCATTATCTGGATTCGTCCAAGCAACCGCACGGCCTACTGGAGCGGTTTCCAAAGCATGCTGCATTTCAATTTTATCTTGACGGTCCATATATTTACCAATATTACCGCCCAAATAAGCCCCAAGCAAGGCGCCCCCTGCTGCGGCAGCCACTTGACCTGCGCCACCCCCAAATTGACTTCCAACTAATCCACCAATCACACCGCCTGTTAGTGTACCCACCCCTTCATTGTTAATCGGACCACAGGCTACCAGTGCCAACATCATCGATACTATCACTATCTTTTTCATATCATCACCTTAATTTAGAATGTCTAATCACACGTTGCGTGACTTGACACAGCAGTTCATATGCAATTGTGTTTGCATGATTTGCGACCACTTCTATTGGAATATGGGTGCCCCACAATTCCACGCGATCACCTATCCTAACATCAGGACAATCCGTGATATCTATAGTCATCATATCCATTGATATGCGCCCAACAATCGGCACGTTACATCCATTAATCCAGATAGGTGTATTGGCAGTTATATGCCGCGGATATCCATCTCCATATCCTACAGGAACTACGCCTATGATTGAAGGTCTGGGACAACACCATGTTGCACCATAACCAATACATTCTCCTTCTTCATATTGATGAATCGACATCAATGCTGATTCAAAATGCATAACGGGCCTTAAGCCCAGTGCCACACCCGTTTGACCCGGAAACGGAGAGGCCCCATAAAGCATAATACCCGGTCGCACCCATCTTGCATGTGCGTGTGGCAACCCGATAATCGATGCAGAATTAGCAACGGATTGTGAGGCATAATGCTCGCCCACGCTTTGAACAACCTGTTGCCAAACAGCTAACTGACGAGCGGTCAAAGGATGATCCATTTCCTCAGCACAGGCTAAATGCGTCATCAATCCCATGTCGTTATCAATCCAAGGACAATCAATTAGCGTTTGGGTGACAACTGGAATAATTTCTGGTGTAAATCCTAGGCGGTGCATACCCGTATCGACTTTCACCCATACTTTAATAGACCTCGCCAATGGCTTTGTCGTTATCCATTCTAACTGTTGCTTATCATGAATTACCGGCCTTAAGTCTAAGGCAAGTGCTTCGGACAATTCATCTGGCGTGGAGAGACCTTGCAGCAATATACAGGGTTTATCTGGACAAAATTGACGTAAAAGTCGAGCCTCTTCAAGACACGCCACTCCAAAATACGCGACAAACGGTTCTAAAATAGGCGCAACTACCGCCACACCGCATCCATAAGCATTTGCTTTCACCATCGCAATGATCAGCTGATCAGGGGCATAGCGCTTGACACAAGCAATATTATGAATCAATGCTTGGGTATCAATCGTTATCGTCGTGGGTCTAGTCACCTTATTACGCTCCTGGATATCCCGTATAGGCCAGATCTTCGAAACGCGTATATTTACCTAAAAATGCGACGCGGACCTTACCAATCGGACCATTACGTTGTTTCGCTATAATAATTTCTGCGCACCCTTTATCGGGGCTATCTTCGTTATACACTTCATCACGATAAATAAAGCAAATAATATCCGCATCCTGCTCAATCGCACCTGACTCTCGCAAATCCGACATGACCGGACGCTTATCCTGACGTTGCTCCAAACTTCGATTTAACTGTGATAACGCCACAACAGGAACGTTTAATTCTTTGGCTAAAGATTTCAAAGAACGTGAAATTTCTGAAATTTCTGCTGTACGATTATCAGCCCTAAAGCCAGGCACTTTCATTAATTGCAAATAATCCACAACAATCAATGCTAACTGCCCATGCTCTTTCATGAGCCGTCGCGCGCGCGCGCGCATTTCCGCTGGGCTTAATGCGGGCGTATCATCTACAAATAAGGGGGCTTCCGATAACATATGAACAGCTGAAGTCACTCTTGGCCAATCGTCATCATCCAATTTTCCTGTTCGGATACGATGTTGATCAATACGACCTAAGGAAGACATCATCCGCATTGCCAATGAGTCGGCAGGCATTTCCATTGAAAACACGAGCACAGGTTGCGATCCTTTGATTGCTGCATGCTCTGCAATATTCATTACTAAAGTCGTTTTACCCATCGAAGGCCGACCTGCAACAATAACCAGATCCGAACGTTGTAATCCTGAAGTGAGATCATCTAAATCTTTTAATCCGGTCGCCAAACCCGTAATCGAATCTCCCGAATGATAGAGCGCGTCAATGCGCTCTACCGCGCGTTCCAATATGGACTTAATGCCTTCGGGACCTTTATCAGTAGCGGTTTGCTCCGCGATTGCAAACACCCGACTCTCAGCAAAATCTAATAACTCAGAAACTTCGCGGGCACCAGGATTATAAGCAGAATCCGCAATCTCAGTTGCCACAGCAATCAATTGGCGTTGTACCGACTTTTCGCGCACTATTTCCGCGTAGGCCGTCACATTGGCTACAGAAGGTGTATTATTCGCTAATTCAAATAAATAGCTCTCTCCGCCCGCATCATCTAACCCTTGTACTGATTTGAGATGATCCAATAACGTCACGACATCAAACGGCTGGCCTTTGTGCGCAAGTTTGACCATCGCCCGAAACAAAATACGGTGTTCACTCCGGTAGAAATCCGCTTCACATAGAGAAACCCCTACTTTATCCCAGGCTTGATTATCCAACATCACCCCCCCCAAAATCGCTTGCTCCGCTTCCACAGAATGCGGGGGACGTTTTAAAGGATCGGTTGTTTTTTTACGTGCTTGTAAATCTATCATGATCACTTATAAAGTAGATGGGTTTAATATTGTAATCCTCAAACAGGGCGTTGAGCAATCTTTAGACCTCATCGCTCAGTATAAACAAGGATCGCCTGACTGTAGTCATGTGCTGCGCGCAAGATTAGGCCAATTTTCGCTTCATCAATCTATGAATCAAGCCGTTTAAAATAACACAGCAAGCAGTCGAAACCAACAATATAACCAACAATATAGAAAAAGAATGGGCATAATGCACTTTTAATAGCGTAATAGACATGACCGATGAAGAAACAGCCGTTATCGTCGCGAGCTTTCCAGCCAGAAAAGCGCCTAATCCTAACGATATAAAAAATATGCCCATCATCGTACTCACTTTCTTCCGACTCGCAAGGACGGTAACAGCGGATAGACCCACTGGAGATAACAAGAGCTCCGCCAAAGAAATGACCAAATAAGCAGGTATCAGGTACAAAGGAGACAATAACCCATACGGAAAATTAAAATGGCAAATAATTGTTATCAGTCCATAAGCAATCGCCATGCAACACAGCGCGATTAAAAATTTATTACCGATTCGAATGATTTGCTCGTTTCGCGGCAAGGTTTGTCTGCTTCGTGATAACATCATACCCAAAACAATCATCCCAATACTCTGAACGCCCACATAAAAAGGAGGGGCAAAAGGAAAGCCAAACAGCGAGGGGTTGACAACTCTCGAAATGAATAAGGTTAACGACATAAACATTTGGAAATAGAAAGCCCAAAACAGCACCGATATAAGACACAATATACCCAGGACAATCGTTTGTCTTGCTTGCGCGGGTGATTCATCTTTAACGCAATCAATCACATAGAAGACTGAAAAAATAACGACCATTACAAACACAATATTGGCTAGCATCGGATAATTCAAGATATAGAACGCCAGCCCCCATAACAAGCCTATCAATCCTAGGGATAACGCAATATTTCTAGTGGTTAACGCATGTTTGTGATAATCTTTAATTCGGTAATAATGGATACCAAAAAGAAAAACGGCCGCTGCAATGATCATCCCAAATGCTGCAGAAAGAAACGCTACCGACCAACCAAATCGCTCGCCTAAGTAACTCGGTAAAAAGGTGCCTAAAATAATGCCGGTTGTTAATCCCATGTAGAAAATAGTGAAACCACTTTCTCGATTAGTGGCGCCGTCAGGATACTCATTGCCCAGCAACGAGGAAATATTGGGCTTCAATAGTCCCGTACCCACAACAATACCTGACAAACAAAAACAAAGCGATTGACTGGATGTCATCAGACTTAGAAGAAAATAACTGATTAACAAAACCAAAGCACCCACCAAAATAGCGAGCTTTTGACCTATCAGACGATCGGCAATCCAGCCGCCTACAACAGGCGATATATAGGTTAACGCTGTAAAAGAACCCACTAAAACATACACATCTTTATCAGGCCATTTGAAATGCAAAGCAAGATACAGTGCCAGCAACGTCTGAACAACATAAAATCCATATCGCTCCCACATTTCAGTGGCGAAGAATATTCGAAGGGTTTTAGGATGAGTAGTTTCTGCTAATTTCACGAGTCGCCATTCCTTTCAAAATAAGCCTATAGAGTTCGTCGGCGCTAACGGCTAGCGAGTATGACAGCAATTAATAATCATGTAAATAAATAGGTCTATTGACCAGATTTCTTGACTATCTAGGATTATGGTCTAAATTTATCTTTACCGGACAAAAAGGTGCATTATGATTATTCATGGCGTGGTAGGTCAGTTTTCGGCGTCAGTTCAGGGTGAGCTGAATGCAACTGCTATTGGTTTTTTGCATTCGATTGCAAAATCCAATCCAAAAGGATTGCAGAAAGTAATCACTAAATTGCAACAATTACAGATAACATTGCAAGCTGAACACGTTCATATCGTTATTCAAGCACTCACTGAACAGTTGAACTTACCTATCGACTGTTATAACGATATGAAGGTATTCCTCCAAGATCCAAAGCGAAAAAATTTGATTAATACCTTACAAGTCCTTTCCAAAGATGATGATTCGCGCTTGATTCAATCCGTTCTACATGTCATGAACAATCTAAATATTTTTGCAGAAATAACACCTGAGCAGCAATTGTTACGTCTTATTCTAACCCTCATGATGCAATGGCACATTGACGGCAATCAACAACGGACCAGTAAAGATGCTGCCCGATGGTTAAAAACTATTTTAGGCATTCCGCGTAAATCGAGTATGAGTCAGATCATCCAATTGTTTGGAGATCATTTATTCTTGGGTACCCAAACAATTTCGGGTGGTTCTCGCACTATGGATTGTCTCGAATTATTGATGCTATTTGAAACCTTAGCAGCTGGGGATTCTATGCCTACCGTATCGCCAACCAATAAAAAAATAATGAATGATTTACATGCCGCTATCCTGACAATGACCATCTGCAATCATTCGCCTTATGCTTTTTATGATGTTGTCGCGCTCCATGAAGCACATCCGCATTTTGCAATGGCGCCAAGGCAACTTGCTCAAACCAATGACTCACCCTTGGCGAGGTTTTTTAAAAGTGCTTCGGGATTCACAAGCTACTTTCAAACAATAAAACAAAACCATATTTCCAATCAACAAACATTTTTATGGTCATTGATATCAACGATAGATTCCTTGTTTTCATCACAGGAAATCGAGGTCATTCGATCCGTCTTAAATTTTGAAAAGGAACCATTTCTTCAGTTTGATTCAGCGCTCTTCATCAGTTGGTTCAGACTCAACAGTTTGATTCAGATGCTGCTCTTGGAGTCAGTATATCAGGCTATGGTTGTTCAAAACGCACTGTATAGTGGTCGCATCCGTGCTGCAACCTTGCAACTTTTGAATATGCGTGTTTCACCGCGTTCAGCGTTCACTTCAACCAATGGTACCTTTCAGCCGTTAGTGAACACAAACATGACTGCATTGAACGTAGTAAATACCCATTCGCTGTTGAATTTTTTCGTAAAAACGCCCCCAGCACAGCGCGCGTTGCTCTTCCAAGACGTTATAGCGCTGACGGTACTGTATCGACGCACGCTCGGTTCTCCACAACACCTTGCTAATACGCTTGTGCCTAAAAACAACGCGCTACAGATATTTCAGCCAGCCAATGCGCTACAGGTACTTAGCAAAAATACGCTCCCCAAAATTATGCGCTTCAAGCCCCAGCAACGCAGTAGGTTATTTTATAGACATCCAGGACAGGAAACCAAAAAAAGCGTCCTTACGTTGCAAGATCGCCACGAAGTGTTGGGAGATGCTTCGCTGCACAGTGAACCACGGAGTCGCAATAACGAATTAAATTGACTAGGCAGAGCCAAACCAAGCGCACAGGATTAATCAAACATTGCTGCCCCCCCCTAATTATGATAAAATAAGTATTTACCTGAATAGTTTATTACCTTATGCCCGAGTTATTTCCCCAACTTTCAATATTAATCCAAGCTTTAGAAGATATTCAAGCCAATGAAATCGTAATAATGGATGTAAGTAAACAAACCTCAATCACCGACTATATGATCGTGTGTGGGGGACGTGCTTCGCGCCATGTCAAAGCCATTGCCAATGCGATCATCGTCAAAATGAAAGAAATCGGACTGCACACCCTGCACCATTCCGGCCTGGATACTGGCGATTGGGCGTTGGTTGATTTTGGTGATTGTGTTGTGCACATTATGCAACCAGATACTCGATCCTTTTACGGCTTAGAACATTTATGGGGTCCTAAAACAGAAGACATGAAGAGTGTGAGTTAGGACCGTGAGGTTCCAGCGTTCTAAAGTCATGGGTAGTTTTCCCGACCAGTCTTCTAAACACCATACAACCCAAGCTTTTTTATTTCGTTTCAATTTTTTATTAGCAACTCTCATTCTTTTGTCGCTAGTGCTAACATTGCGACTAGCTTATTTACAATTTTCACAATATAAACTGTTCGCGACACTTTCTTTGAAAAATCAGATGAGCATCGTGTCTATTTCTCCATCACGCGGGATCATATGTGACAGAAATGGCATCGTGTTGGCAGAGAACCTACCGGTATATGTGCTGGAAATCATACCTGAGCGGATTAAATCCATACCCGAAACATTGAAGAACCTGCAAACGTTATTACCGGCAATCACGGCAGAAGATATTAAAAACTTTTATCGAGCACGCAAGCAAAATCCTGCATATTTCCCAATCCCTTTCAAACTCAAATTAAGTGAAATAGATGTCGCGACCTTTGCGTCTAACCAATACCAATTCCCAGGAGTAAGCATTAAAGCCATTCTCATGCGTCATTATCCACTTGGCGAGATAACCGCGCATCTATTGGGCTACGTAGCGCGAATTAATATAGACGAATTACAAAACGTGGATTTTACTAACTATCGCGCCACCAACTTTATCGGCAAATCAGGTGTTGAAAAATATTACGAGGACACGCTCCATGGGACTATCGGTTACCAACAAGTTGAAACAGATGTCAGTGGTCGCACTCTGCGTGTGTTGAGTAAACAGCCTCCAGTATCTGGTAAAAAGCTGTATCTTACTGTCGATACACGTTTGCAGCAAGCAGGTTATGCGGCACTCCAAGGTAAACGTGGCGCATTAGTGATCATTTCAGTCAAAAATGGCGAAATCCTAGCGATGGTAAGTGCGCCTAGTTTTAATCCCAATTTATTCGTCAATGGGATTAGTACTGACGACTATAAAGTATTGTCAGATGTGCTTGATAGACCTTTGTACAATCGTGCTGTCCGCGGTTTGTACCCGCCAGCTTCGACCATTAAACCTTTTATTGCTCTTGCGGGACTCAATCAAGGCTTAGCCACCCCGCGGGATCACATTTATGATCCGGGTTGGTTTCGACTACCCGGGGTTAAACACGCCTACCGTGATTGGAAACATACTGGACATGGTTTGGTAGATATCAAACGTGCAATCATGGTGTCCTGCGATACTTACTTTTATCAATTGGGCAATAAAATGGGGATTAATGCTATTGAGCCGATGTTACGTCAATTTGGATTTGGGCAATTATCCGGAGTCGATCTCTTTGAGGAAGCATCGGGACTTGTGCCTACACCCCAATGGAAGCGCATGACTAAAAAACTTCCTTGGTATCCTGGCGATACGCTTATCACATCAATTGGCCAAGGATTCATGTTGGCAACGCCGTTACAATTAGCCAGTGCAACGGCTTCATTAAGCTTGAAAGGACATCGCTTTCGACCTCATTTATTACATCATAGCGTCACGGATCAAACAAGAGAATTAGCCTACAACCCCATTGAAGAGTACCCCCTCCGTCTCAAATCAGAGGATCATTGGGCGCTGGTCCATGATGCCATGCATGAAGTAATTGTGAATAATTCAGGGACAGGTTATCGCTTTGGTAAAGATGCGCCCTATCCCGTAGCAGGAAAAACGGGTACGGCGCAAGTGTTCAGTTTAAGTCAAGACGAAAAAAAGCGATACACGGATCTCCCTGAAGCACTTCGCGATCATTCCTTATTCATCGCTTTTGCGCCTGTTGAATCACCCGAAGTAGCTATTGCCGTTATCGTAGAACACGATACTGCTGCCGCACAAGTTGCTCGACAAGTATTAGATAAATACTTCGAACTCAAAACCTTAGATCACCTTGATAACCGACAGGAAACATCATGATGTCATCACAATCTAGACCCATGTATCGATTCACGAATCGTGCTTTTTATATCGATGTGCCTTTGTTAGGCTTATTACTGATGTTAATTGCGTATGGATTAGTGATTTTATACAGTGCTTCCAATGAAAATTTGAGCATGGTTTTACGTCAAGGGCTGCGCTTGCTTGCAGCGCTAAGTATCATGACCGTATTTAGCTTTGTCCCTCCACATAAATATAAGCATTGGACGCCCTGGCTATATGCTGGAGGACTTTTCTTATTACTCACGGTGATGCTCATCGGAAAAATTGGTAAGGGCGCACAACGTTGGCTAGATTTAGGCTTATTTCGCTTCCAGCCCTCTGAAATTATGAAACTAGCTGTGCCGATGATGACCGCTTGGTATCTCGATCGACAAAAATCACCTATCGAACTCAAACAGTTTGCTATTGCAGGCCTACTACTGTTTATTCCAACTATTTTAATCGCTAAACAACCGGATTTAGGCACCGCAATTATGGTCGCTTCAAGCGGCTTATGCGTGATTTTTATGGCAGGAATTTCAGCGCGCATCCTTTCATTCATCACATTTAGTATTGGATTAGCCGCTCCGATCATTTGGCATTTTATGCACGGGTATCAAAAACAACGTATTCTCACCTTACTGAATCCTGAGCACGATCCTTTGGGTGCTGGGTATCATATCATTCAATCTAAAATCGCAATCGGCTCCGGTGGCGGTTTTGGTAAAGGGTGGTTATTGGGAAGTCAATCCCATCTCAATTTTTTACCCGAGCATGCTACGGATTTCATTTTTGCGGTGTGCGGTGAAGAATTTGGATTCGTGGGAAGTGTTATTCTCATCTTCCTCATGATGTTAATCGCGCTTCGTGGAATGAGCATCGTGTCTCAAGCACAAACTACCTTCACTCGTCTATTGGCCGCAGGCCTCATCATGTCCTTCTTTTTGTCGGCATTTGTGAATATTGGCATGGTCATGGGCATTTTACCCGTCGTGGGAATCCCTCTCCCCTTAGTAAGCTACGGCGGCACAGCAATGATCACATTTTTGTCCGGTTTTGGTATTTTAATATCCATTAGTTCACATCGGATTTTGTTTAATACTCTTTGAGCGCCGATGAACACCAATCTCTAACCGGCGCAAAACTCTTACGATGTTTCGGACAAGGACCTAATTTCTTTAAAGCGTCGCGGTGACGTTGGGTAGGATAGCCTTTGTGTTCAGCAAACCCATACCCAGGATATTCGGCATCCATGCGTTCCATTTCAGCATCACGCCATACCTTAGCAATGATAGAAGCCGCACTAATCTGATAAACCAAACTATCGCCATTCACAATCGCGTGGCAGGCAATGCTGACCTGAGGAACATATAATCCATCGACACAAATCGAAACAGGTGCAATGGGTAGGGCTAAAATGGCTCGCTGCATCGCCAATAAGGTTGCATGATGAATATTCAATCGATCAATTTCATCCACTTCAGCACGCCCAAATGCATAAGCATCTGCGTAGGTCTGGATAAGTTTAGCTAATGCTTCCCGCTTTTTAGGACTTAATGTTTTTGAATCTTTCAAACCTGGAATAGGCTCGGCCATTATGACCGCTGCCGCAATCACCGGTCCTGCCAAAGGACCACGCCCTACTTCATCAACACCTGCTATCATAGATGCTCTAATCCCAAAACTTGAGTGCGTTGATGATGGTAAAGACTGACCGCAACACACACAATATGAAGCATGCCAATCAATCCTAAATAGTATATCAAGGTCTTCAAATCATACCGTGTAAACACATAATTTCCGATTTCATTACCGAACGCTTGAAAACATAAGGATACCGTAAAGAGTAAAGCAGACGTAGTACCGGTGCTGACTTGAGTCACAAACAAGATAAAACGATTTAAAGCGGTGGCACCTAATCCATATCCAATCGAATAAACAACAAGCCCAGGCATCATTCCCTTAGCGGTGTAGCCTGCCAACCAAGGGATGCCACACAACAAGAGTGACCCTGCAAAAACCGAAAGACTCCCAATCAATGACAATTGTACAACCTTGTAATATTTCGTCAAATTCGACAATATAATATTGCCCAAAATAAACGCACCAAATACAGGTAATTGCCATAATCCATATTGAACCAATGTACATTTCGACAAGGTAATTAATATCACCGGCGATAGAGCTATCCATATAATACAAATCATACCCATTAAGCCATAAGCCAAGGTTCCGAATACAAAGACACGATGCGTCAGAAGGGTTTGGTAATTGTGTAAAATCGTAGCAATTGTCAACGCTTGACGCCGGATGATCTGACCATCACGTTTCATTTGACCCACTGACTCGGGCATCGTATAGTACAATCCCAGCAGAGCGACGACGGATAACCCGCTTATCCAATAAAAAATTGCATGCCAACCTCCCATCCCTAATTCTAAAAATTCTGCGCCCGCTAGTGGCCCGAATAAAGGGGCTAGAATAGCCACATTCACCATAACAGCAACCATTCGAATCGCATCTTTTTCGTTAAAAATCTCCTGCAATAATGCATATCCCACCACATTGATATAACACAACCCCATTCCTTCTAAAAAACGTACAATTAAAAATTGAGTTATTGTCTGCGCCCAAGGAATCATAAGTGTCGCTACCACAAACCATGCCACTCCAAATAACATCACAGGACGGCGCCCGTAGCGGTCAGAAATAGGGCCTAGTAATAATTGCAAACTGGCACCTCCTAGTATATAGGCGGTTAATGACGTAGCAACGGCAGACTTTGGTGCATGAAACGTATGAATAACAGACAGCATGCCCGGCATAATCATATCATTCGCGATATAAACTAAAAATTCATAAAGGACTAAAAAGCCCGCAAATAATAATGCCTGTTTTCGAGTAATGGGAATCAGAGGTTCGATCATGGTACATCCAATAGCAACGCATTAATGTCGTCTTGCAGTCGCAAGTACCGAGCTTTTTTAACACACCTAGATCAAAAAATCGAAGAGGCTTGATCATTCCTTGCGGTGTTTTAATCTATTGCAACAGTGTATCCTTCCTCCGCCCCAGAATCCACCTGCGCATAGCCAATCACCGCCATCAATGCATCATTCACATATAACAATGGAATATGCTCGCGTTGCCACGGGGGAACCTTCCATTCTTGAAATAAGGTTTTCAATGTCTTTGTGTGTCCGCGCCAAAACATGGATTCTCCGCCAGTTCGGCGTCTTATTTCAACTCGAACGTTGGGGGATATTACTAAGCCACCGAGTTG